>CAYRXJ010000026.1:0-13097 GCA_964428235.1 uncultured Candidatus Bathyarchaeia archaeon
CGCTCTCCAGCTAATGGCGAAGAACAATCTAGGCAGAGTCATAGTAATGGATGGCGACAAGATCGCTGGAATACTGACCCGTGGCGATCTAGTGAAGAGTATGCATGCCAGGCAGCAACTAGGGCTGTGATAGCATCATGGTTTCTTAGCTCAACGAGGAGTAAGGTCAAGTCTCATCTCCCCGGTTCTCTTGAACCCGCATTTGGCATAGACTCTTCGTCCCTGGGTGGTGGCATGAAGGAAGATAGTCCTGAAATTTTTTTTCTTACTCCATTTTATCGCGCTCTCAACAATTGCTGACGCGATACCCCTACCCCGAAATCCCTTCTCGGTATACATGGACAACAGGTAAGGTTGAACAGTCCTAGACTTGGCGACGCGGTGGCCTAGTCTCAGCCACAAACAACCGCTTCCTGCCAGGACTCCGTTGTCGGTCTCGGCAACCCATCCGAGAAACCTGCCTGCTCGGAATTGAGATCGAGCCCATGGAGCATACTTTCCCTTGTCCCGATCCCATCTCTGCTTTTGCGCTTTGGTTCCGGCCTCCATCCACATCTCATGCCGATGCCTGACGAGAACTGGAAGGTCGGAGACCCGAGCTCGTCGAATCCTAACTCCAACCATTCTATGATCGTTGGAGCGCGTCATCCTGTTCCATAGAGCCTGAAGAACGATCGATTGTTCAACGATCGAGCCTTGGAAGGGGAGGCTGGCGAAGGGGAACCGGTGAAGATTGAACGATTGATGTTGTAGTCTGGCCATATGGAAGGAACTTGTCCAAGACTCTTTCCAGGCCCTTGACAGATTCCACGACAATCTTCAGTAAGACACAATCTTCACCGGTGATTCGGTGACATTCGATGACTTGTGGAGTTTCTTGAGCCAAGTTAGGGACGGTCGTATGGTGTCCTTGAAGAGGCCTAATTCGAACGTAGCACGTAAGAGGATAACCTAGTCGTACCGGGTCTAGATCAACCCTCCATCCGCTAATCACGCCCTCATTCTCTAATTTCCGAATCCGCTCGGCGACCGCGGGTCTCGACATCTTGACACTCTTCGCAAGGTCTGACATTGATCTGCGGGGTTGCTTTAGAAGCGCTTGGAGGAGTTGGATATCCGTTGGGTCCAAATTTGGAGAGAATTGCCTAGCACTGTAGCCTTCTGAGTCAATGCGCCTACGTTTCGTCGGCAATATTTATCACATGCTTGCATAATGCTGGCAATATTTATCATCTCACTTCAATTAGGCCAGGGTCCACTGATGAGTCGGTTGAATCTTGCTGGCACTCATACGAGCAGGGTCATAGCCTACGCAGGATTCGCAATCCTCAGTCTGATGTGGGGGCTCTCCTTTGTTGCCATAAAGAGAGCCGACGCCGAGTTATCGTCTGTCAATCTAACATTGCTACGGTGGCTAGTAGCCAGCGCCCTATTCCTGGGACTCGTCCCGTTTCTTGGAAAGCCGAAAACCAGACTCGAACGGAAAGACCTTCCGAGAATCTTACTAGTCGCTTTCACGAGCGTGACCGCCTACCACCTATCTCTCAACTACGCGGAAAAAACGGTTTCTGCGGGCCTTGCCGGCTTACTCATCTCCCTCGGTCCAATCTTCGCACTAGTTCTCTCGATTATCCTTCTGAGAGAGAAGGCCGATGCGAGGGTAGTCTTTGCACTAGTCCTTGCCATATCGGGAACAGTGATATTATCGATCGGTTCGATCAGCCTCAACGACCTGTCATCACTTCTGGGTGTCCTGGCTGTCATTCTCAGCGCATTCTCCTACGCCAGCTATGGAGTACTATCAAAGCCGCTCGTGGCTAAGTACGGTGCAGCACCCACAACCATACTAGCCGGATTGATAGGGACAGTCATGATGACACCCTTGCTATCTCAAAGCCTCGTCGCCGAAGCCACCTCGCTCTCAGAGACCGGTTGGATCGCTGTCCTCTATCTTTCGGTAGTCAGCTCAACAATTGGTTACCTTCTCTTCTTCTCGCTAGTGAGCAAAGGAAGAGTCTCACGGCTCTTCATTCAACTCTACCTCATACCTGTCGTTAGCGTAGCTGGCGGAGTGTTACTGTTAGGAGAACTTCTCACGATCTGGATCCTGGTCGGCGGTGGAATGATCCTCGCAGCAGTCGCACTCGCGACTTGGAAGCCAACATCTCAATCATAAGAACCAGAAATATTCTCTGAAATGAACGAAGGAAGGTCTTCCAAACGAGACATTGGCAAGCTAATTTCCGTCTCGGATATTCTCTAGAGAAAAAAAATTCCGCGATCGCGGACGATCGACTAAATACTGGAATAAGGGAAAACAAGGACGACTAGTGATGGAGGCCAAGGGTAAGTCCATCAAGATTGGGTTGCTTGTCTTCATAGCAAATGACCGCGAGAATTATGCCAAGCGTCCGTACGATACGATTCGTTCTGTCGCGCGACAGGCCGAGGCAGATGGCTTCGATAGCATCTGGCTCCCAGACCATTTCTTGTATCGTAGTCCCGGTGAGCCGACACGGGGAATCTGGGAGTGCTGGACGATGTTGGCGGCCCTGGCCGAGGCAACGCATCGCGTAGAAATCGGCACTCTAGTAACATGCAACTCGTTTCGGAATCCTGCAATGCTTGCAAAGATGGCGACAACTGTCGACGAGGTCAGCAATGGCCGCTTGATCCTGGGTATCGGCGCAGGATGGAACGAGCCCGAATATCAGGCATTCGGGTTGCCCTTCGATCATCGAGTAGGTCGCTTGGAAGAATCTCTTCAGATAATCAAACCGTTGTTGCGTGACGGGCACGTTGACTTTTCCGGTCGATATTATCAGGCGCGGAACTGCGAGATATCGCCCCGCGGCCCAAGACCCGAAGGACCACCATTGATGGTGGGATGCGAAAAAGGGAGCAAGCGCATGCTGAGGTTAACCGCGAAATACGCGGATCTCTGGAACACTGGCTACATGGGCAAACCCGAGACAATGACTGAACCGATCGAGAAGATCAATTCCGCGTGCACAGAAGTCGGTCGGGACCCCACCAGCATCGGCATAACAGCCTTCATAGGGCTCTGGTTCCATGATCTACAGCAGACCAAGCCGAAATTCTTCGACAATCCTCTGACGGGCACAGCGGAAGAGATCGCGGAGGTAATCCGCGAATACGAGAAGCTCGGAATGCGCCACATCATGTTCCAGTGCGAACCCTACACCCCTGAATCAGTCCATCGCCTGACCCAAGCAATCAAACTCTACCGGGGCACCCACGAAAAGCACCCCGTAAACCCCGTGATGGGAACCTAGAACTTCCATCTCACCATTTTGAAAAACCGCGCATGAATTCCCTGCGTGTTTCCTGGTCTTTCTAGACCCCCGGGGCCATCCGAAATCGCGCGACTTTCTTCTTTTCCAGCCAGAAGACATTCTTCAGTCTATTTTGCAGGCGTGACGGCACGGACCTTCTCGATCCGCACCTTCTCTGCCCCCGCAACATCATCCTTGTCCCAGCGCTTGACCCACTCGGCAAGATCACCGAGCAACGCGTGAAGCTCAATCCCCTTCTTCGTGAGAGAATACTCCACCCGCGGAGGTGTTTCAGGGTAAACCTTACGTTCGATAATCTTGCGCTGCGCCAGCTCGTTCAGTCTTTCCGCCAGACTCGTCGCGCTGATCCCATGGATCCTCCTCTTCAGATCGTTGAACCTGGCCGGTTCTTTCAGCCCTAGAGCGTGGATAACCGGTAAAGTCCAGACCTTTGTTAAATCGTTCCATGCGGAATGGAGCATGAGGCATTCTTCTGATTGTTCTTTGGTGATGTCTTGGTTAACTTGCGTTGACTTACTCAACTCTTTTGGACCCACTAAGTCGTCCTGGACTACCAAGTATATAACCATGATCAGCCCTAGCAGTACCAGACATGATGCGCCACAAAGACGGCGTCCGAGGCTTCACCGAGAGAGAATACACGTACTTAATGGAACGAAGCCTCGCACGGATAGCAATAGTCTGCGAAGACCAACAACCGCACATCGTCCCTGTAATCTACGAATTCGACGGACGATACCTCTACCTCAGCGGCTGGAACCTACAATACTCTCCACGCTTCCAGGATCTGGAAGAGGAAAAGATCACCCTACTGGTAGATGACCTAAACTCGGTCAATAAATTGGTCCCACGCGGAATAGAGATCACAGGTCTCGTAGAGACCAAGGAGAAACAGAACAAGATGTACCTGAAAATCACACCCGTCGGAAAGACAAGCTGGGGACTCTAAACATGGGAACAACAACCCTCTCAGCGCTCGAAAACCAGGTCACAGAAGCCGTTGAACGCCTCAGCGAGAGCGTCGTCAGCATCGACAGCGTCCGCGTAACCCGAGACTTCCGCTACGGTCTCGTCCCGATCGAAGGAAAAGGATCCGGACTAATCATCGATAAAAACGGGCTACTGATCACTAACAACCACGTGATCGATGGAGCTACGAGAGTCCAAGTCCACCTTAAAGATGGAAGAACACTCCTCGGAGAAGTCGTCGGAACGGACGCGTCAACAGATATCGCGGTTGTCCGAGTAGATGCCAACAACCTTCCAGCAGCCAGTCTAGGAGATTCAGAACATCTGAAAGTTGGACAGATCGCCCTCGCAATAGGCAACACCCTCGGACTCCAAGGCGGACCAACAGTCAGCATGGGAGTCGTAAGCGCGCTCAACCGACCATTACCCGGAACAGACTTCATCTTCGAAGGACTAGTCCAAACAGACACAGCCATCAACCCAGGCAACAGCGGAGGCCCACTAGCCGACATCAGCGGCAACGTCATCGGAATGAACACCGCAATGATACCCTTCGCCCAAGGAGTGGGCTTCGCCATCCCCATTAACACGATCAAGTGGGTCACACAACAAATCCTTGAGAAAGGACGCGTCATCAGACCATGGCTCGGAATCTCCGGAGCCAACATGAACCAAGCCATCGCACGAAGATACGACCTACCAGCAGACTCAGGAGTCCTCGTCGTCGAAGTCGACACTCGCGGACCAGCCTACGAGTCAGGAATGCGAGTGGGCGACGTCATCATCCAGATCGGAACACACCCTGTCAAACAGATGAAAGACATCCTCGAAGCCCTCTCAAAGCTCTCAATCAAGGAAGAAGTCGAGGTAGGCTTTATTCGACTGAACGCAAAACGAAAAGCTTTACTGAGATTGAAGGAGAATCCTATACAGACATCAATCAGGGAGAGGTAAGACCGCACCCATGGCGCTAATCGATCTTGGACAGATCGTCAATCTGCTATACTTTGGATCCTTTATCCTCATTTTCTTCTACGGGCAGCGTCTGCAGGTCCAGTGGCAGCTAGTTAGCGTCAAGCGTAGCCTTGCAAAGTTGGAGAGGAGCAAGATTAACGCTCGCCAGAAATTTGTAGACTCAATCTCAAAGTTCCAGAACGACAAGAAAACAGTCGATACCAAGTTAGATCGGTTAAACAACTCGTTCACCATAACCCCGGTAAGCTTGGACCCTTCTGGAATAGTTGGAAAGCTAGAACACGTGCTTGATACCTATGACGATCACTTGAAGTGGGAAGTCAAAGCTATCGCGCCGAACGCATCCGAGTCCGACATCAACACTCTCAGCAACCAGCTCGAAATCTCAATAGGACTCGACGGAATGTTCCGTCTCGTACGCCACTTCTATCTGCTCGCCAAGAAAACCGGAGGGATAATGGCCCTCGCCCAGCTGCAAATGGCACTGCCGATGATCATGGAAGAAGCAGACGCTTACGCAGCAGCTGTAGATGCATTCGCCAAAGCTCAGCCTATCGGCGACAGTGCAGGACCACTCGTCGCTAGCCAGTTCGCAATCGGACAGCAAGGAAACGAGCTGGTCAAAGACACCATGGTCTACGATGTGGATTTCGAGGATCGCAAGGTCTGGGTTGTGCGGGCCAAGGGACCTGGCGGAAACGTCGGAAAACCTGGAATGGTCGTCGAGAAACTGGTCCAAGAGTCCGGACCAATCAACATGCTCATCACAGTTGATGCAGCCCTCAAGTTCGAGGGAGAACCCAGCGGAGATATCGCTGAGGGCATCGGAGCCGCAATCGGCGGACCCGGAACAGAAAGATACCACATCGAAGCAGCCGCATCCAAGAACCGCATCCCGCTCTTAGCCTTCGTCGTCAAAATGTCCTCGAAAGAAGCAATATCCTCGATGACCCCTGTAATCAAGAAGGGAGCAAACGATGCAGTCACAAGAGTCCAGAACGAGATCCGAACCAAGACCAAACCCGGCGACAATATCATCCTGGTCGGCGTCGGCAACACAATAGGCGTCGCTTAACCCGCGATTCTTCCTCTGCACTTTTGGACCAGTCCTGTACCCCCTTCGCCCAACCAGGTTTCTTGTGTCAGAATCCAAACCAGGAATATTCAACCAAGATGGCGGTCAGGAAGACTATCATGCCCGATGTTGACCGGTAATCCCCAGAGAATTCCAACCATTGCTGTACTTGATCGATCGACACGCTGCCTCTGATGGAAAGAGTGGATCGAAACAGATCGGTTCATTCTTCTCGCGGTACTGTAACGTCCCCGAACAAGGGGAACTGAAAGAAATACCAATGAAACAATGACGATTGACCCCGCAACTCCATGCGTAGCGATGCCACCAAATGCAATCTTTGCAAAGGCACTAGTTGTCCCGGTCGGGACCTCCAACGTGATGTAAATCGCGTGAACTAGTCCTGTGCCCATCGAGGCTTGGATTGATAGGGTATAGTTTCCTGGAAGTACGCCCGAAGGGACGATGATCGTCAGAAGAACTTGAGCGCTAGAAATCAACTGGATCGAGGACGGGCTGATCATCGCCGTGGGGCCAACTGGACTAGCTGTTGTGGTTAAGTTGATGAGGCCTTGGAAGCCGTTCAGGCTTTGAAGAATGAGCGTGAGAGTTGAGTTGCCACCAGCGCCTATGCTTACAATGTTTGATGGGCTTGAAAAAACAAAATCGGTCAGTCTCAAAGTAACTAGTATACTATGAGTAACCTGGCCGTCGGAAGCTGTGACGATGAAAGTGTAGTTCCCAGTCGGGGTTCCCATAGGAAATACAATTGTCAACGTGTATTGGGCCAGCCCTCCGTTCCCAATCACTTGGGGTCCAGGGCTTACGAGACTATACGGTTGAGACGGCACGGGAGCGAGAAATACAGTGTGACCCGCGCCAGGACCGGCGGGTCCTCCGGTTGACGGCGGTCCTTGGTTCGTGCTCGTTACACCCACATTTCCTGTATAGCCGTTTATGCTATTCACGGTAATGGTCGAGGTGGCATTGGTCCCGGTGGGAACTGTAAGAGGGGAAGATGATGAGGAGAGACCAAAATCGGTCACCTGGAAAGTCAAGGCGGTTGCTCGGACAAGCGACATGCTCGTTCCGGAGATTTGAAGAGTATAGTTGCCTGCGAGTTGGCTGGTGCAGGAGATTGATACGGTTCCTGAGCTTGGCGAGATCAGAGGGATCGGAGAGCAGGTTAACCCGTTTTGCGGGGTGTCAGTTAGAAAGATGGTTCCCGGAAAGTGGTTAATTGAATTGACGTTGACAGTCGCACTGTCCGGTTGTCCCGCTTCTGTCGAGGAAGGCGATGAGGCGCTAAGGGCAAAATCTCCAACCGTGAATGTTGTTTGCGCTGAATGAGTCAGCGTTGAAGCATTTCCGATTATGATGAGAGTGTAGTTTCCTGCGAATAGGGGAATGCAAGAAATGGAAGCGGTTCCCGACCCAGTGACGTTAGCAGGCATTATCAAGCTGCAAGCGAGTGCTGACGGAGCACTGTATGATAGATTGACTGCACTGTTGAAACCATTCAATGGCGTGATCGTTATCGCCGTTGTGATAGGTGTGAGAACCGCACTCATCGGTTGAGAGCTTGCGACCATTCCAAAGTCTTGGAAGCTCAACGAGATCGTTACAGAATGGAAGGCTGTGGAGCTGGTTGCGGTGACTGTTAGGTTATAGTCGCCTGCTGTTGCTGAAGTGCATGCCACGGTCGCTGTTCCGGATCCATTGACCGACGCGGGCGTTAGCGAACCGCATGACAGTGTCGGAGGAACTGTATCAGCGAGAGTCATGATACCGGAGAACTGGTTCAGGCCGGTAATGACTATTGACAAGTTCGAAGGGGCACCTACTGCGACAGGTCCCCCGGAACTTGCTGCGACCACGAAGTCTTGTATCCTGTAGACAATGGTGGTCGGGCGCAAGAGAGACCCACTCGTACCTGACACTGTCACCGCAACTGTTCCTGAAACGGGAAAGTTGCAGGAGAGTGTCGAGTTCCCTCCAGCTGGTACACTCGTTGGCAAGAGAATGCAGGAAGTACTGTTGCTCGTGAGAGTTACAACGCCGTCGAAACCATTGATGGATAATATCGTAAGCGTAGATGACCCGCTAGACCCGGCCAGGATCGTAACGCTAGACGGGCTAGCGATGATGCCGTAGTCTTGTACAATATAGGAGACAACTGCAGAATTCGATAGGTTGTTGCTCGTTCCGGTAACAAGGATGTTGAAATTTCCTGCATTATTGAAACTGCAGGAGAGCGTCGAGTTGCCTGAGCCTGTGACAGTAGTGGGAGAGATTGCACATAGCGTGCTGTTAGTGGCTAAGGCTATGAGAGCAGAGAACCCGTCGATCGAGGTAGCAGTAGTTGTGAGGATGCCCGTTGATCCACTTAGCACCGTGACGGACGGTTGTATCGCTGTGATCGTAAAGTCTTGAATGGTGAATGTAACAGATGCAGAGTGGGATAATGTTCCCGTATCTACCGCAACTATTACCGTGTAAACTCCTGCTAGTCCAGAGCACGATAGTGTTGCGTTCTGGGCAGCTCCGAGCACCACAGTCGTCCGACTCAAGATGCAAGTCAAACCAGTTGGAGAAACTGTCGAGGCCAGTGCAATTGTTCCAGTAAAACCGTTAACTGGAGAGACGGTAACTGTGGAAGTTGTGGTGGATCCAGCATTGATTGTTAAGTTGGCCGGGCTAGTTGAGATCGCGTAGTCGGTTACAACTACCGTGATTGTCGCGGCGTGGGAGAGTGTTCCGCTTGTTCCGGTTACTGTGACGGTGTACGTCCCAGCCGGACCTGAGCAGGCTAACGTGGATGTCTGAGTCGCGCCTAAGACGACGCTTGTCGGGCCTGTCGTGCAAGTAAGACCTCCAGGGGATCCAATCCAGGCAAGGTCAACGGTTCCGGCAAAGCCATCGACTGGTACGACAGCTATTGTCGAAGTTGCAGTGGCACCTGCAAGAGCGCTAACATTTGTTGGGTTTGCAGTGATAGTGTAGTCTATCACCGTTATTGTGAGTGTTGTGGAGTGGGACAATGTCGCACTCGTCCCAGTTACGATTAGAGAGACGACGCGGGCCGTTGGAAAGTTGCACGATAGGTTCGAATTGCCGGAGCCTATGATGCTGGTCGGACTTAGCGTGCACAAGGTGCTGTTTGATGATAGGTTGACAACACCATTGAACCCATTCAAACTCGTTATTGTCACAGTCGAGTTGCCTGTGCTACCCGCGATGACCGTAATGCCTGTCGGATTTGCTGAGATGTTGAAGTTGGTGACTGCTACGGAGACGATGGCGGACTGAGAGATCAGTCCAGTAGCTCCCATGATGGTTATGTTGAAAGTCCCAGCCGTTGTAGTGCTGAATGTGAGCGTTACAATCGATATTGCCCCGGCTGTCAGGGTGACTTGTAGCAAGCTAAGAGATGTTGTTATTCCGGGAGTGCTGGTCGCGGAGAGGTTGACGGTCCCAGCAAAGTTGTACAAGCTCGAGATCGTGATGGTTGACGTTCCTGTCGAGCCTGCTTGTACGGACGCGAGAGAGGGACTTGATGTGACGCTGAATGATGGCGCGCCCACTCGGACGAATTTCAAGTTTGCAGGAGCAGAGGATCCTTCTACATACAGCAGGTCTATCGAAGGATTAGAACCGGTTATCCTGAGACTCGTGACTCGGTTGTCGACGGCCGTGTTAAGCCATGTAATAGTGGCGTTCCATGCGCTACCTGAAGGCATCCTGATGTAACCGAAAGTCCCAGTTGCAGCATCGGAGCTGACGCTGACTAGAAACAGATAGTAGTCGCCAGTGTTCGCTTGAGCAGCAACTACTCCCCACCCTCTGTCCCCTGTGACCGCGAGTACAGGCGTGTCGAGGTGAGTCTTCACGTCTGCTGCGGTCAAGCTGAACACACCATATGTGTGTGTCCCAGTAATTCCGTATTCAGCGACGACAAGGGATCTTCCTGGATCCCAGCTAAGCCCGATAGCATCGTCATCGGAGTCTGAGGCGTTCGTTTCATAGGTCAGGTTTTGAACACCCCATGACCATTTCGGAACGTTCCACGAGGCTTTGGCAAACGCGATACGTGACGAGCTAACGAATCTCCCAGCGAAGATGTACACGTTGTGATTATCGGGCCGTTCTATCATGTTGGGCACGAAGTATTGGATGGTTGAGCTGTCCACGAGGACATTATCGGGGATCGTTGAAGAACCCGCTAGGTTGGTCCACCCGGTCGCTGGGTCCCAACGGAGAGATTTCGCTATTGATCGCGTCGAGTTCTCCCATCCCCACGCCGCTAGAATGTCTCCGTTGTGAAGGAGGATTGCAGAAGTGTAACCTCCAAGGCCCGATGAGTCGAGGGTGGTAGGAGCTCCAAACGTGAAGCCGGTGATGTTGTTAGCGGGCCCGCGAGTTATAGTCACGGGAACGTCATCGACGATGCCTGTAGCAGATCCTCCAACAACAATTATACGAAGTTGTGTGGGTGAAACCAGGACCGCTGCAGGCCATGAGTAGGCCGATACTGGAAGGGGGGACTTCACAGGGGCCGACCAAGTTCCTGTGGACGGGTCCGCGTTGTTGTAGGAGACGCCAATTCGGCCTGAGTTGTCCACGTAGACGGCGATCATCTTTCCGGTCGAGTCTTGAATGAGTTTTTGGCCGCCAGTAGTGTAAAGTGAAGTTGTTCCTGATGCGCTGTCAGACGCGACTACAGTAGATGCGGGGAATATTCGTACTGCCAAGAGAGTCGAATGGGTTAGCGCTCCGCTTATCCCTGTGACAGTGACAGTATAGTTGCCGTAGGTTGAAGAATTGATCGTTAGTGTCGATGTCACTGATCCCCCCGATGGCAAGGAAGTTGTCGTCGGAAATAATGACGCTATGAGTCCAGTCGGTGAGGTGGATGTAGACAGGACTATCGTTCCTGAATACTGGTTGAGACTTGTGAGTTTAACAATCGAAGTTCCGTTCGTCGACGGTCCGATGGTGAGACTAGCTGGACTGCTAGAGAGGCTGAAATCGGCATTCGCTACAGTAGCCGAAATGGTTACAGTGTGGGCTTTGGCCCCGCTGACCCCGGTAACGTTAACTGAGTAGGAACCGGGAGTTGACGAAGAGACTGTCAAGGCAGATGATGCGTTTCCTCCTGCTTGGAGGCTGACGCTTGTGGGGTTTAGAGACGTTGTTAACCCTAGGGGCGATACAGAAGCAGAGAGAGTGACTGTTCCCGAAAAGCCGTTAACACTGAGTAGATTGATTCCTGTCGTGTTCGAAGATCCTGTCCGTAGTGTAAGACTCGGCGTGCCGCTGTATAGGCTGAAGTCTGGACCTACTATCAGTGTCTGGTTCACAATCCTTGTTGCGAGTGACTTGTCGGTCACGGTAAGCTGCATGTTGTAGCTCCAGCGGAGCTGTAGGCGTGTGAGGCCGGGTTGCCAGTCGCGGTTGAGCCATCTCCGAATTTCCAGTTGTAAGTGTAAGGTGATGCGCCTCCTGTAGCGAAGGCGGTGAACGTCACACCCTGTCCGGGTTGGACAGAAGATGGCGAATGTGTGAAACTTGCGCTGAGAATCGCGAAGAACTCGGCCATGCTATTCGCGCTCGCGTCATTCGTCGTTAGAGTAGGAAGGCCCCAGTTCGACTCGACCGCTTTCAACGGGGAGTAGAGCAAGTATGCCTGGGTTGACTTGAAACCGGTTCTTGTGGTCGGGTTAGTGGGGTTTGATGCCCAGACAGCATAAACATCAGAGCTGGCACCCCCCGGACAGGCTGGCTGACCTGGCGGGTTTGTACATCCGGGTTCATCAAAGGTGATGAAGAGTGCAGCTCTCTTTGTCTTGAACAGTGTGCTGCCGAGTATCTGCGGGACCATCTCGTTCATCCAGGCGTTGCCAAGAGAAACGTCGTTGCAGTCGTGTGTCTGGTCCAGCGTGTTTGGTGTTAACCACATGTAGTTGGAAGCGTTCGTAACCGAGTTCAAATCCCTGATCAGTACATCATCGTTCTGAAGCGCGGATGGCCAACAGCCGGTGGAGTTCTGCGTGACAGGATGCGAGTTTGCAGTTACAATCCGGGCGCATCGGGCGGTGTTATTCACAACGTCAGCATAGTAGAGGAATGGATTGTGGTTGGGAGTATAGTAGAACGGAGCCGCACTGTTGTAGTTGGTAAAACAACCGGAGGGTGGTTGTGGATAGCCCTCAAAGTAGGCCTTCCAAGTGAGACCCGCACTTTCAAGACTGTCAACGATATTCGCAAACCGGAAATAGGGACACCCACTGGCGTTCGGCCCACTGTTGCACTCCTGCGGTGAGTTTCCGAAGCCCGACGTTATTGCAATGTAGCTCGCTGTGCTAGCATTTACACCGCCGTCGGTCAGGCTCTCCGCAAGACCATTGGCATTCGCCAGTGATGTGATGTAAGTGCAATTTCCAAGGCAAGAATTGACAGGGCCACCATTGTAATAGGTGAAATTGATGCTGTGGTTTTCCAGCATAATATTCAGGACGTAGTCGAACCATTGTCCAGAGGGAGGAGAAATAGCCGGTAATGGTTTGATGTTCTTTCCGAAAGTTCCGCCCACCAACGAGCTCGATAGGACGAGCGCTATCAAGATGATCGCGATTCTTCCGATTCCCAACAATCTGGCCCGCCCGTTTTCCGGCGCCCGGTTCTGGCCGCGGGTCATCTCGTCGGAATTGGCTTCGCCGGACAGCGCCGCTGCCGCAAAACCGTCGCCGATCTCGACGCCC
>CAYRXJ010000027.1:0-12631 GCA_964428235.1 uncultured Candidatus Bathyarchaeia archaeon
TAGCGCGTGCCTCACAATCCGTCCAGGTACGATCCGGAGACGTTTTTGGTTCGGGGACGGTTGGAACCGGGTCCATTCTCGAACTTGGTCCAGAAGCGAGTCCATGGCTCAGACCGGGCGATGCTGTCGAGCTTGAGATCGAGAGATTGGGCATTCTCAGAAACAAGATTATACGCTCCCAGAAAATGTCAGGGTGACCGATTTGCCCAGTTACTACAGTCTAGGCAAGCTTCCAGCGAAACGGCATACCCAGTTCCGTAAGCCAGACGGATCATTGTACGAAGAAGAGGTCTTCGGGACCGAAGCATTCTCCGGGGTCTACTCCACCCTCTACCACATCAACCCGCCCACCAAAGTCTCCCATATCAAGAAGCTCAGAGACCTCAACATAACCAAGTGGCAGCCGGACCTCCACCGGCACCACCACGTCCGCACGAAGAACCAGGAGACAGTGAAGGATCCGGTCGAAGGCCGCCAGCCACTCTTCTACAACAGCGACGTCTTCGTCTCCACTGTTCGACCAACCCATAGCCAGGACTGGTTTTTAAGAAACGCGGAGGGAGATGAACTCTATTCCATCCATGAGGGGAAGGGAACACTAGAGTCCGTCTTCGGACTGCTTCCGTTCCACGAGGGAGACTTCGTCGTTGTCCCCCGAGGCACGACCTACCGTATCAGTCTGGAGGGCAAAGACAACCGGTTCATGATAACAGAATCCGCCGGGCCCATCGAAGTGCCCAAACGGTACAGAAACGGTTACGGACAGTTGGTCGAGCTCGCGCCATTTGCTGACCGGGATTTCCGGAGACCTGAGAAGCTAGTCCCTCACAATGATTACGGCGAGTACGAGGTCCGGGTAAAGGTCGATGATTCGCTGATGTCGTATGTTTTCGATTATCATCCTATCGATGTTGTTGGGTGGGACGGGTATCTGTACCCATGGATCTTCAACGTCCACGACTTTGAGCCGCTAACAGGCCGCGTTCACCAGCCCCCACCGATCCACCAGACATTCGAAGCGCCAGGCTTCGACGTGCTATCCTTTGTCCCACGAAAACTGGACTACCACCCTCAGGCAGTTCCTGTTCCTTACAATCACAGCAATATCGATAGCGACGAGGTTCTCTACTATGTCAGCGGAGACTTCAGCAGCCGTCGAGGAATCGAAATTGGATCATTCACCCTCCACAGGCGGGGAGTCCACCACGGACCACAGCCCGGAACAGTGGAGGCGAGCCTAGGAAAGGAAGCTACCAACGAACTAGCGATTATGATCGAGACTCACAAGCCCTTGCACGTAACCTCGATCGCGGAGAAGCTTGACGATCCGAACTATCCATTCAGCTGGCAGCCGCAGACACCCGTCAAGAAGTAAAGCCGACAAATCTGAGGATCATTGTCGGTCTTCGAAGAGACTAGTGGAGATTACTCCTATCTTCCCATCGCTAGAGTCCACTTTGGCCCAGGATGTATCAGCAGGCTAGCCGAGGAGCTTACCAGGGTCAGGTCGCAGCGGCCGTTTCTCATAACTGGACAGACCATCGCCGAAAAAACAAGACTTGTCGGTATCGTCCAAGAGGCCTCTGGTACAAAGCTCGCGGGTATCTACTCCGGTATCAAGCAGCATGCACCAACAAGTGGCATTAGGCAAGCTTTGATCGAGGTGAGAAAAGCAAGAGCGGATTCCCTGATAAGTCTCGGTGGTGGAAGTCCTATTGATTCGGCGAAAGTCGTTGTCAAAGAATTATCCGAGAACTTTGTAGAACCAATCGTCCCTCATATCGCGTTACCCACTACGCTTTCAGCGGCTGAATTCACACACACGGCTGGAATGACTGACGAGCGCGCAAGGAAGAAGACCGGGGTCCGGGATGCTCGTATGACTCCCCGTCTAGTGTTTCTTGATCCAGAGCTAACGGTGGAGACCCCGGCGTGGCTCTGGGCCTCCACGGGAATCAGGAGTCTCGATCACGCAGTAGAATCGGTCTATTCTCCCAGACACCAGCCTTATGTTGATACTCTCGCGCTAGAAGCGATCAAGCTCATCTTCCAATTTCTGAAAGCCTCTACGGATCATCCGAGAGAGGCGAGTCAACGTCTCGCTTGCCAGATGGCAGCTTGGATGTCGTTCGCTGGTGTCCAGAGCGTCGGGACTGGCTTGAGCCATGCTATCGGTCGAGTCATAGGCGCAACATGGGACATCCCACACGGGATCACATCCTGTTTGACACTGGCTGAGACGATGAGGCATTATGCGAGCAGATCTCCCGAAAGGCTGGCGCTGATTGCAGAGGCTGAAGGAAGGGGTCTTGAAGGATTGAGTGCGACAGACAGGGCGGTATCTGCGGCCGACGGCGTCGCCGAACTCGTCAATAGTATTGGTCTTTCCAAGAAGCTTAGGGATTATGGAATCGAACGGAAAGATCTTCCCCTGATCGCGAAGGAAGCTTCATCCTCGGAAGAAAGCTCTCTTGCGCTAGAGATACTTGAGGCAATATTCTAAGGAAGAATGAAAGCCTTAACCCACCAAACAGCAACGGAGGCCGATCAACACGGAGAGTCGAGGTCAAACAAGATGCCGGGCCTGGCTGAAAAGATTCTCTACCCTGTCGCAAAACGATGGATCGCTGGATACACTCTCGATGACGCGATCAAAGCCTCCCACGAAGTTAACAGTCGAAAAATTCATGTCATTCTCAACCGCCTGGGCGAACATACACCTGACGAGAAACTAATTCAAGGTTACACGCAAGAATACCTCAAACTTCTCGACCTGATCGAGAAGGAGAAAATAGACGGCACAATCTCAGTCAAGCCCTCACAGCTCGGTCTCGCCGCAAACCCCGCACTCTTTGAGAAGAACCTGAAAATTATCCTGGACAGAGCTGCAACAGAAAAGAAGTTCGTCTGGGTCGACATGGAAAACTCGCCGTACACAAGCGAGACCCTCACGGCCTACAAGCAAGTTCTCCCAGCCTACAATGAACTGGGGGTCTGCTTGCAAGCCAACATGAAACGAACTGAATTAGACCTCAAAGACCTGATCTCCCAGGGAGGTACAATCCGTCTGGTGAAAGGCGCCTACCCCGAAAGCCCTGACATCGTCTACAAGAAGAGAAGCGACGTGGATGCAAATTACGCCAAACTCTTGACGATGCTATTCGATGGCGGAGGCCGTTTTGCGTTGGGAACGCATGACGGAAAGCTCATCGACAAAGCGAAGGAACTTGCCAAGGGTCCCAATCCCAATTTCGAGTTTCAAATGCTGAAAGGCGTCCGGGACGACATCAAACCGGCTTTGATCGCTGAGGGGTATCGGCTCAGTGAATATGTTCCTTACGGGCCGGAATGGTACAACTACAGTAAGAGGCGTATGCGAGAAAGGAAACGAAACATTCTCCTCCTGTTGCGATCGATAACTGGCTAGATTGCCACAAGAAAGTAGTCCTTATCTAGGGTCTTAGGTTTGGCCGTCGACACCGAGAATCGAGGTGGGTGTGATGGACCAAGCGGACAAGAATTTCATCGCTGATCTTCTAACAATGCTCGTCATCCTGATTGTTGTGATCGGTGGATTCACTATTCTTCACACGAACTCAATTCTAGTTGGAGGCGGGCTCGCCCTTACTATCGTCGTGGTCGCAGAATTTGTATGGTCACGAAGACCTGCTGCTACCCATCCTTGAAGCTCGATATTTCGCTCTCGTTCTTCGAGCCTTTCTCTCGCGGCGTCGCTTGACAGCCTTCTCGGTCCTAGTCCTTGCTCGCAAAGCGACAAGCAATTTTCTCACCTCCCCGGCGTATGAGTCCTTCGGACCCTTGATGTGCCGATCTGCAAAAACCGCGCAGAAGAGTCCCACCCACGCGATCCAGAGAGGAGGCCCATAACTTCCTGATGCAAGAGCCGGAATCGAGGATAGGAGGTCAACAAGACCAAATGTCGTACCAAATCCGACGAGTTCCTTCCCTAATCTCAGGTGATTGGTGTAGCACAGGACCCCTCCGATCAGGATGGTGGCTCCACCAATTTGTACAAGTATCGAGATGGTGCCGGCTAGAACGGAGAAAATCGTCGTCCCGTTCGAGGAGAGATTCGTGAAGAGAACAGCCCACGGGTTCGACGCTTGCGTTGGCAACAAATTGGAAAGTATCGGCCTGGTCAGAGTAAGAATTATTCCGGCGATGATGGCGAGACCGCTAGAGTATCGGTTGTCTATATTGACAAAAGCCATCAGAATCTCACTTTGGTTGGGGTATCCTTCGATCCGATTCCTGGGATGAAATCTCTCGGGCTACAATTCGTGATTTTCTTTTCTAGATCTGTATGATCTTGAACAGCTTCGGCTCGTTGTTCGTTATTGCATCTTTAATACTTGATTTCAGCCTTTGGATATCGATTCCCTTGTATTCAGTTTGCGATCCGAGTTTGTCCAATGCTCTTTCCAATATTGAGGCGCACACGGATTTTTCGTCCTTCTGCAAATGAACTAGAGCCGCGGCTGTCAGTATCATTCCTTGGATGACGTCTCGTTCAACACCTTTTGCTGGATGCCAGATCTCCTCCAGGATCTCGTGTGCTTCCCAGAATCTCTCTTCGTTGAAGAGCGCGACTCCCTTCCGCAGAATCTCGCCTCCCGTAAGGCCGCTGGGTCTTCCGTCTAGTAGCTTCAGCGTTAGTACGGTCGAAATCTTGTTTTCAAGAATTCTCTTCGACTTCTCAAGGTCTGTTTCTTCCGCGAACAGGTCGAATTCAATGGCGCTCGAGCTTATTCTGAGGTTTCCGATTTTTTCCGACGAGCCAAGGGTCTCGCGAATGTTCCCTTGGACCCTCCGAATATCCTTTGGCACGTAGTCTCGGCTGTTTGCCAGTCTTACTAGATATCTCGTCTTTCTACCCCGTGAAATGTCTAGGCGAATCCCTGGTCACGTAGGAACTTGATACGGAGGAGCTCTTCTCCTGTAAGTGAGGGCGTTTCTGATGAACCAAGGTCTTCAGTTGCCTGCTCTCTAGTCTTTGCTCCTGGGATTACGGTGGATACCTCCTTGTGGTCTAGGACAAACTTGAGAGCCGACTGTGCGAGAGTACGGCTCTTTGATTCCAAGAATCTCAACTGGCTTGCTGCCATTGATAGTTGAGATACGTAGTCTCTTGGAAAGTTGTGTCTAATGTCTCCCATTTCGAAACTCGACTGGGCGGTGAGTTTGCCTGCTAGGAATCCGTTTGCCAAGGGTTCTCTAGCGATGATTCCCACATTCCCGTTTGATGCTTCACGGAAAAGCTGGTTCTTGGCCTCTTGCCGCAGAATGTTGAATACGACTTGAACAGCTCCTATCTCGCTTTTGTGCATCGCCTGTATCCCTTCCTGAGGATCATGGATCGATATTCCATAATTCCGTATCTTTCCGGACGCCTTCAATTTCTCAAGGGTCTTGAATACTCTACCGTCTCTGATCAGTTGCATCGGGGGATTGTGCAACTGGTAAAGATCAACGTAGTCCGTCTTAAGCCGCTCGCAGCTTTTTCCCAGGGCGAATTCTAGATAGTCTGGAGTGAAATTCATCCTAGGATTTCCATGGTAAAAGTCTCCGCCTGCTTTTGTCGCAATAACTACTTCTGATCGATGACCCTGAAGACCCCGCCCGAGTAGTTCTTCACTATGACCGTGTCCATAGACATCAGCGGTATCGAAGAAGTTGCAACCTAACTCCAGTGCTGTTCCAATTGCTTCCAACGACTGTTTGTCATCCGTGGGTCCGTAGCTATTCCCGTAAGAGTTCCCCCCGATGGCCCAGGCTCCAAACCCTATCTCGCTAACTTTCAGTCCAGTCCTGCCGAGGACCCTGTACTTCATTCAGGAATTCGAAGAATAAACCGTACCTAACAATAGATTAACCTTGAATCGGTCCGAGTTCCATCCCGGTGCTGATCCATTGGAGACGAAAAACAGAAAATATTCTCTATTTTCTCGGTCATATCCTTGATGTTCAGATCTCGCACCTCTCTTCTCTCGTGAAAATGCTAGCGAGATTCGCGAAGAAAACGGAATCGAAATCGTTCATTTCCAGCCCTATTTACCGATCTGGGAGGGGTGCGAACAAACCCGCCTGTTTCACGTGGAAGAACTCGAGTTTTCGCAACGCCATCCAAGCTGACTATAACGCTAGATCAGCAAAACTCGCCCATTGTCCCTGCCGGACAGCGAGAGGTCAGAAAATACCGGGGGATTGCGCTCAAAAAAACCTGAGTGACGCAAAACACCTTTTCCAGAAGACTCTCCCTTCCGAACCTCTTCCTAATACCATCAAGGTGAAAACCGCGGCTTTGCAGAATCTTTGCCATGACTGTGCATCAGGGTGCATGTTGCACACGCTCAACAGTTACAAGTTCTTGATAGTCCGGATCGGAGGGTAGCCTGTCAGGATGAACTTTGGCCGTCAATACGTCGCCAAAGCCAACAGCAGCCTTCGCGCTGTCAGCGCTCGCAGGGCTAATCACCCTGGTCAGTGCATTCATAGCAGGCACCGTCAGCGCCCTCCTGATACCAGGAATCGACGCTACGATGATCCTGGTATGGGGTAGCGTCGCAGGCATACTAACGCTCGTCGGATCCTGGCTGCTGTACAACAACGCGGCAAAGAGGAAAATAGGATCAATACTAGTGCTCGTCTTCTCAGTGATATCACTGAACTTCATCGGATTGATCCTAGGCCTCATCGGAGGATTCCTCGGACTAACCTACAAAGGCTCGTCCGTAACCACCTCCAACACCTCAGGCCGCTAGCTCAATCCGCCCTAGGGCAATAGGGCGGACCCTCTTTCTTTGTATACACAAATACAGCAACAGTCAACACCAGATTCTATAATCCTTAAATCCGCTAAAGCCGAAATCCACCCATAGCCTTGACCAGCACGGTCAGCCTCTCCGTTCTAGACCAGTTCGGCGGAAGCAAGCTCCTAACCCCAGAAAAGATCCGCTGGATCCGACCCAGCCCACTACCCACAAAGCCCACTGACCTCGCCTTCCGCGAGGCCCTCGGAACGCCCATAGGCGCCAAACCCTTCGAGAGGGAAAAGTGCTGGAGCCCGGCAATCATCTTCTCCGACTTCACCCGAAAACATTCTCCGTTCATCTCCCAGCTCATTAGCATGATAGAGCCCAAGACAGACGACATCAAGATCATATGCGCGGGAGGAACACACGTTCCCTCCGACCAGGACTTTGTCAAGAAAGTAGTGGGCGAAGACATTTACAAGCGATACCAGAAAAGCATCCGGATCAGCTCCACAAAAAACCCCGGAAGCAAGTACGAATGGATAGGAATGACAACCAGAGGCACACCCGTCGAGCTGAACAAGGAACTCTTCGACCGAGACCTCCTAATTTCCACACTGAACGTCCAGCCGCACTACTTCGCAGGCTACGAAGGCGGCGCAAAGGCTCTCCTACCTGGCTGCTCCGGTCAGAAAACGATTACGACAAACCACGGATACGTCATCGGAAATCCTGACTGCAGAGAACTTGCCATCAAAGGGAATCCTACTCGCGAAGACATGAACGAAGTCCCAAAAGTCCTCAAAGAATCAATGAAGATAGAACACAGAATCCTCGATTTCGTTCTCAACCAGGACGGAGGACTAGTCAAAGCCTCCTACGGCGACCCAACTCTCGCACACCAACAACTGGCCGAGAACTTCTCACGCAGAGCACACTCAGTCACTTCTCGACCATCCGCCCTCGTTGTCACAGTGGCCGACGGACCCGGCGGGACGAATCTGTACCAGGCTCTCAAAGCCGCAACTTTTGGAGCTGACCTGGTAATGCCAGCCCACGAGCCCAAGTCCACAGTAGTCCTGCTCGCTCCGCTTCAGGGCGGGATCGGGGGAGACGCCTTCAAGACTGAGATGGAGACCTACGGCAAGATGGCTCCAGATATGGTCATAGAGGACTTGAAGAAGCGTGCGAAAGCCGGCAAGATGACCGAAGCTTCCCAGAAGCCAAATCGTTTCTCAATCGACGACAAGAAGACCGACTTCATCGTCGTATCGCCTAAGGCACCACAGCCCGTTGAGGAACTATTGAACAAGACCAGAATCCGATTCTTTAGAGCAATCGACGACGCCCTAAAGACTCTTGATCCGAAACTCTACGAAAAAGACGTGGCAGTAATTCCATTCGGCACATCCACTGTTCCAGTAGCAACCTAACGCAGACCGGGAGGTCTCACTTCCCTTCTTCGCGACCGAACCAAACTAGGTTTAACCGGAAGTCTCTGTGAACAATCCATCATGATTTATGTCAACCTCGGAACGGACAAGTATGTTCTAAGACTTGAGTCAGGCGACGACATTCTCCAGTCGCTTCGCAAATTTGCCGTGTCAAAGAATCTAGGCGCTGCGGTGATCGAAGGCATTGGCTCTCTGAGCAAGGTCAAACTTGGCCATTACGATTTTAGGACGAAAAAGTATTCGTATGAAACATTCGAAGATGATCTGGAGATTCTCAACCTCTCCGGCAACATATCTAGGCTGGACAAGCAAGCCCTACCGCATGTTCACGTAACTCTGGGCCGCCGAGACTTTTCGGTAATAGGTGGTCACCTGGACGAAGGGTCCAGCGCGAATATGGTCGAGATAGTAATCTCCAAGATTCCCGGAAAGCTCGTCAAGGAAAAGGATGAGAGTATAGGGCTGAACGTGTTGCGCCTGCCCCTGCGGATGTAAATTGCAGTGTTCGTTCGCCTCGTTTCTGGGTAAGCGTACCGAAAGGACCACTCAGCCTATTACACTCTCGACCCACAGCCCGATTCAAAGGTGCCCATTTGCCGCGCAAGGTCGGACTACGAATGGTCCTATACCTCTACGTGGCAGTATTCCTGACAAGAATCGGATTCGGCTCAATCACCATACTCTTCCCACTCTACCTCCAAGCACCTAGCTACATTATCGGAGTCATACTCGCCCTCTACCCGATGTCCGAAGCAGGCTCAGCCCTCCCAATCGGGCGACTAGCCGACCGATTCAGCAGAAAACGACTTCACATCATCGGAATGATCATGATCACATTCCTGACCGCGGCCATCGGATTCACACGCAACATCCTCTACGTCTCAGGACTCCACGCAGCAATGGGCGTCGCCGCCGCCGCAGCGGCTGTGACTTCCTTGACTCTCCTAGGAGATGCGACAAAGCTCACCAACCGCGGGACAAGAATGGGAGGTTTTGACCTAGCAAACCTTGGAGGCTATGGGCTGGGCTTTGGCGTTGGCGGACTATTGGTCAATGTCTTCGGTCCAAACGACTTGTCAAGGGCGTTCTGGGTAACTGCCGGCTTGTTCCTCTTTGCCGGATTAATGGCCGCGAAATTCCTTGTTGAGCCGGTGAGAGTTTGGGAACTGAAACAACCAAAGATTCGGCAGCGCAACATCGGCGCTAAGATACGTCCAGTCATCCCAGTCTGGATCGCTCAGACGATTATTCTAGGAATGTACTTCCTGCTTCCGAAAGCATTCGTGTCATACAGTATACCGCTCACACATGACACTCTGATCTTTCTCGGAGTCCTCGGAGGCTTGTTCGCTCTTGGAGGAATAATATTCGGACACGTCTCAGACAAGATCGGACGAACAAGAGTCATGGTTATGGGCGCTTTCGGAGAGCTAGGTTTCCTAGTTCTTTTCGGCTGGTCTTTTCCGCGATTCGTCGACTACGAACTCTTCCTATGGCCAATGTTCTTCCTTGCATCGTCAATCGCACCCACAATCCTCGCTTACATCGCTGATATCTCAGGCAAGGCTAAGCGAGGTTCCGCAAACGCGCTTTACAGCATAGTTCTGAGCATCGGACTTGCGATCGGGAACATTATCGGTGGATTTGCGGTCGACCTTGGAATCAAATGGATATTCTACGCGGGGGCCGGCATATTGTTCCCATCAATTCTAGTCACGTCAGGGCTCCTCCGCCGACGCAATTGAGAGACGAGGAATATCCTATTACGTGGAATCAGAACCGATATCATTCATGCCTCTCGTATACGCCAGCATAATGCCACATGGTGGAGATATCATACCAGAACTTGCAAGCAGACGAACGGAGATATCGTTTTCAAAAACAAGAGAGGCTGTTCGCATCATTGCTCGAAAGATCAAGGAGGCAAGACCCGATGCCATTGTCATTGCAAGCCCTCACAATCTTCGTCTTCAAGACAACATAGGGATCGTTACGACTGAGAATTCCAGCGGTCACTTAAGGGGTAATGGTACAAGAAGCGTCCGTTTGAGTCTAAAATGCGATAGGGACTTGGCCCAGGACCTTCTCGAGGAGACCAAACGAAAAGGGCTCCCTGCTGTCGGAGCAAACTATGGGACTTCAGAGGGACCGCCCTCCGATATGGCAATGGACTGGGGAACCCTTGTCCCGTTGTGGTTTGTGTCGAAAGAGGAACAGGTGAAAGCTCCCATCGTTATTGTGACTCCATCTCGTGAAATTCCGCTAGGCCAGAACATCGCATTCGGGAAAGTGATTGCTAAGGTGTCCGAGAAGAACAGGAGAAAGAGAGTTGTGTTCATTGCAAGCGCTGATCAAGCTCATGCTCATAAAACCTCAGGGCCCTATGGTTATCACCGTGCTGCCGCAAAATACGATAGCTTTGTGACACAGGCTATACGGAAAAACCAAATTGGTTCAATTTCCAGACTTTCGAAGAAGTTTGTCGAGGATGCGAAACCTGACAGTCTATGGCAGATGGCGATGCTCACGGGAGTAACTCAGAGCGTCAAGATGAAGGGGGAGATGCTGTCGTACGAAGCTCCAACCTATTTTGGGATGATCTGCGCCAGCTTCGTTCGAGTTTGAGCCTGCGAACATTCGCTGTCTTATTCTTCTGTCATTCGGCTCATCATAGCTGATACTTCTCCCTTTATCTTCGGGGATACTGTGACCACAACAAGCCCTTGTGACGGCTGACCGTAAACCACAAACCCATTTTCAGGAGACTCTAGAATCGCAGGGATCGCGAGAAGATCCTCCTCTCCGTCAACCGAAATCACAGCTTCCTTCTCCCGAAGAGCCTCCTTGATCACCTCCCAGGCTTCCTTCGTAATCACCCCTGCAGGATTCTTCACACTGAACTTTCGCTCTGCCGCAATCTCAACACGGCTGATAGCTTTCCTTAGGGTCATCTGGTCGACTATTCTCAAGCTTACCGATATTCCACTAGCCGAGGTCTCCCGTGAGACTATGTCGCCAACCGTGACCACTTTGGGTGGCTTCTTCTCTTGAATCATTGATTTCAACTTAGGCATTGTTTCTGATGGAGGACCTCTGATCAATAGTCCCAGCGGCTTCTTCATCTGGATCAGATCCATTGCAGAAGGCCGGAAACTCGTCAATGATTGCGACTCTCGAGTCTAGGTTTTCCCGGATAAAATGAAAGGCTTGTACTCGGCATTCTCAATGAAATCCAATGTGTCGATCAAGCGCATTGAGTATGCCCATTCATTATCGTACCAGGCAACCACTCGCGCCATATCCCCGTTGACTGTCGTGGATAGACTGTCAATTGTCGAGGAGTATGGGCTCTTCTTGTAATCGACCGAGACTAATGGTTCCTTGGAAACCGCAAGTATCCCAGTCATCTCATGAGAGGCTGATCTCTCATAGGCCCCGTTAATTTTTCCCACGCTGAGCTTCTCTTGACACTGAACCACAAGATCTAGCAGCGACACCGTTGATGTAGGGGCCCTTATCGCAGCACAGGAGATTTTTCCCTTTAGTTTTGGAATGATCTTGTCAATCGTCTGATTTGCACCGGTTCGAGTAGGTATCAAAGATTGGCCCGCTGCCCTAGCTCTTCTGAGGTCTTCGTGAGATCCGTCCAATAGTCGTTGATCGCTAGTGTACGAGTGGACTGTGGTAGCGAAGCCGTGAACAATCCCGAAATTATCGTCAAGAACTTTCAGAGTTGGCGCTAGACAGTTCGTAGTACAAGACGCCATCGAGACGATCTTGTGTTCTTTTCGACTGTAAGAATCAAGATTGCAGCCCGGGATCAAGATAATATCGACCTCATCCGAGGGTGCGCTCACGAGTACGAGTTTTGCCCCTTTTGATCGATAAGCCTCAAGGTCTTCGCGAGACAGTCGTCGCCCGGTGCACTCAAGTACCGCATCTACATTGAATCGTGTCCAATCAATCTTCGTCGAGTCAGTCTCGCACAAGCAAGGTGTTCGTTTTCCAGCGTAAGTGAAACTCTCGGCATCCCAACCAAGGTCAAGAGGAAGGGAGCCGAAAGTCGAGTCGTATTTCACGAGGTGCGCTAGAGTTCGAGGGGGAGAAGTTGAGTTTATTGCAGCTATCTCGATGCCAGAGTCTTTCCTCTCTGTTAATGCCCGGTAAAAGCATCTGCCGATGCGCCCGAATCCGTTGATAGCTACTCTCATGCACAACGCCTCAGGTAATGAGGGTTCAAGGGCCTAGATTCACACCCACAAGCTGCTGAGTTGCGAACGAGCAAGAAGGGTATCACCTCCCGTCCAAGGAGGCAATGATCCCGTTGAACGGGCGGCCCGCGCAGCCACCGGCAAGGCTGACGACAACCAGCCTGAGACGTGTAGGAGCGATACTCACAATGCA
>CAYRXJ010000028.1:0-769 GCA_964428235.1 uncultured Candidatus Bathyarchaeia archaeon
TCACCGGGACAGGCTCTTTGACGTGATGTTAAGGAATGAAATGGCGAAACTCAACACTCATCTGCCTCAAAACAGAAAGACGAGCAGAGAACTCTTGGCAGAGGAATCGCCTTACGTCTTGACTGTTGATGGAAAAGAAGTTGTGATGAAGAAGGCAGAGATAGAGGACTTCGCCAAGAACCTAGTCGATTCTCTATGGGACCAGGTTAAGCTGCCGATAGTGTTCGTGAGGCATCGCGAGTTAGGGTCTGGCGCTTTCAAGGTGCTAGGAGACTTCCGTGAGGAATATGCCTTGTCGAGAATACTAGGAGTCTTCGAGGGTTCCTTGAACGATTTTCAGCGTTTGAAGGGGTCTGAAGTCGTCTTTTACAGGCCGCAAGTGAGCGAATTGATACGCAGATTTCACTCTATTACGGTTGTAGGCTTCGGGCTATCGGAGTAGGCCTTCGGATTTTTTTGGCTATAAAAAGGGGTCTACAGTCTCGTAGCGAGACTGCACGCGACCCTTGAACGCTTATGTACGACTTGGTTCCCAAGAGTTTAGCCGATAGCTCTCTTGCTCGAGGACACCGTCGCCAAGCGTGTCGTGCACAGTTGTCTGAGGGTACACGAAGATGACATGGTCCTCGTAGAAACATGGCAGCACACAATCGATCTAGCAAGCGAAATCGCGCTCGAATGTTATCGAACAGGTGCCAAACCCCTCATAACACTCAATACAGATCGGCTCTGGTGGGGAGCTCTCGCCGAGATTCCCGAACAGTATATG
>CAYRXJ010000028.1:779-12555 GCA_964428235.1 uncultured Candidatus Bathyarchaeia archaeon
GTCTCGCGCCACGTTCTTAGTGCTGTTGACAACGTGACGGTTTGGATCGCGCTCGGAGGACCTGAAGATCCGTCAAAGTTTAGAGATACGCCTGCATCAAGACTGGAAATATTGTTCGAAGGCGACAGGCCCGTTCTCGACAAGACCTTTGAAAAAAGAGTTCGGACAGCCGAACTTCTCTTGGGCCACGTTACGCCGCAGAGGGCGAAGGCTTACGGGTTCGATTATGAGCGCTGGATGAAAATGACTGAGGAAGCCATCAAAGTCGATTATTCCAAACTTGCTGAGTTAGGACGGAAGATGTCGCTCCGCTTGGAGCGAGGAAGCAAGATCCGGGTCACGACAAAGGCGGGAACTGATGTTCGGTTTGAAACAACTAAACGGCCGATTCATGTCCAAGATGGAATCGTTGACCAGGCCGATATTGAACGTGGACTAGTCTCTACCCAATTGCCCTCTGGCAAAGTCGAAGTCGCTCCCCTAGAGGAATCAGCAAAAGGCACTGTTGTCTATGATGTCCCGAGAGCATTGAAAGGAAGACTAATCCAAGATCTCAGACTTGTCTTCGAAAGGGGGCACATTCAAGAATACAAAGCGAGAAAGGGAGAAGAGGTGTTCCGGGAAGTGTTTGATGCGGGTCAAGGAGATCGTGACAAGATCGCCCAGTTTACTCTTGGCCTTAACCCGAAGGTAGATCTCATCGGTTACACGACCGATGAGCTCTCGCTAGGAACAGTAACGATTGGAGTTGGAGCAAACAAGGGGATTGGGGGAAAGAACGATAGTAGCTTCTCTTTCTCCGGAACTGTGACCAAGCCAACCGTCGAGGTTGACGGTCAAACAATAATCGTCGATGGACGCATAACACTGTAAATCCAACCGGCCATTTTTAATCAACATCTCATTTCCGAGACAGAGTTCCGGCATGGCCACTACCAGAGTTGACACTCTTGTTCTGAATTCAAACGAGACGATAACCGTAGAGCCTTCCGAAGAGCCTGGCAACATCGGCGTCATTGACAACGGTGGGGTCGCGATCAGTCAAGGGAAGATCGTGAGGGTTGCGTCGACACAACTTCTCGAAAGAAAATTCCATGCTAGAAAGATTATCGATGCAAGAGATGAGGTGATACTTCCGGGTCTGGTAGACCCTCATACACACTTAGTCTTTGCAGGTTCGCGCGAGGATGAATTTCAACGCAGAGTCAGTGGAGTTCAGTACCTTGATGTTCTCCGCAAAGGCGGGGGCATAATTGAGACTGTGAATCGAACCAGACAGGCATCTGAAGAATCCCTTCTCTTCTCCGCAGGGCAACGGCTAGACGTGAGCGTGACGTCTGGCTCGACAACTGTCGAGATCAAGAGTGGTTATGGTCTCGCGAAGGATGCGGAGATAAAGATCCTCAAAGTGATCAGACGGTTATCGAGAATACATCCCTGCCGCATTGTTCCGACCTTCATGGGGGCCCACGCGATTCCGCCGGGACAAGATTCGTCCGAGTATATCAAGTCCGTTATGAACGAAATGTTGCCAGAAGTTGCCCAGGCAAAACTGGCGGAATTTTGTGATGTGTTCTGTGAACGAGGAGTATTCGATCCAAGAGAATCCTTGAGAGTACTCAGCCGAGCCACGCGCCTTGGCCTCGGGACAAAAATACACTCAGACCAGTTGAGCGAAAGCGGAGGAGCAGAAATCGCGAACAAGCTCCATACTGCTTCCTCTGATCATATGGTCCATTCTCGAAAAGAAGAAGTTGAGAGAATGACCCAAACCAAAGTCATCCCCGTCTTGTTGCCAGCATCCTCTCAGAGTCTCATGACTGCAGTCTGGCCCAACGCGAGAGAAATGTGCGATGCAGGATTGCCGGTCGCGTTGGGAACGGACTTTAGCCCTTCAAACTGGGCTCTAAGCCAGCTCACAGTCGCGGCTTTGGCGGCTCGTGAGCTTAGACTGAAGGTTCCAGAAATAATTAGGGGAATAACAGTCAATGCAGCGCGCGCTCTGAAACTTGAGAAAAAGGTCGGAAGCCTCGAGAACGGGAAGCGTGCAGACCTCCTAACTCTACGTATTCGTAATCACAAGTGGATCGGATACACTTACGGGGAGCACATTGTCGATAATGTCCTTATCGAAGGACGACAAATCGTAGAGGACGGCAGGAGAATCACTTGACTCAGCGCAAGACGGCTCGCTCGCAATCAGTATTGAAGCAACGACAACGAATCTCCATCGTAACCGGAACCGATCTACACTGCAAGAGCTGGCAGATCGAAGGTGCCTACCGCATGATACACAATGTCCTTGATCCTGAGGTCGCCAAGGATCCGGACAATCTCATCGTCTACGGAGGGACTGGAAAAGCCGCGCGATCTTGGGAGGCGATGGTGGCTACACTCGAAACTCTTGAAAAGCTCGGCGAGGATCAGACTCTCCTTGTCCAAAGCGGGAAACCAGTTGCGGTTTTCAAGACTCACAGGCTGGCGCCACGGGTTTTGATCGTAAACAGCATGATCGTTCCCAAGTGGGCAACCTGGGACTACTTTTACGAGCTCGAACAGAAGGGGCTCATAATGTACGGACAGATGACAGCCGGATCTTGGGCCTTCATAGGAACTCAAGGAATTCTCCAGGGAACTTACGAAACTCTTGCAGCTGTCGCTAAGGAGCACTTTCAGGGAACGCTAGAAGGACGACTATTGGTCACCGCTGGGCTCGGTGAAATGGGAGGAGCGCAACCGCTAGCCGTTACAATGAACGACGGAGTGGCACTAGTCATTGAGGTTGACAAGAGAGCTATTGAGAAGAGAATTCATCATGGGTATCTACAAGAGTCGACAGACAGTCTTGGTGATGCCGTCGAGATGGTGAAACAGGCCAAACAGGAACGAGTACCGCTTAGCGTTGGGCTACTAGGGAACGCCGCGGAGGTTTTCCCTGAACTGCTGCGGCGTCGGATCGTTCCGGACATCGTGACGGATCAGACGTCTGCGCATGACCCCTTGAATGGATACTATCCGGCGGGTCTGGCGAAGGAAGAAGCAGACTCCCTACGACGATCTAATCCTAGAGAGTATCTGAAAAGGGCGAAACAGAGCATTCGAGTGCACGTTAAGTCAATGATCTCAATGTCTCGCCGCGGTGCTATCGCGTTCGAATATGGGAATAATATCCGACAACAAGCCTTCGATGTCGGACTGCGCAATGCTTTCGAGTTCCCGGGTTTCGTCCAGCGCTATATTCGACCAATGTTCTGCGAAGGTCGCGGGCCCTTTAGGTGGACTTCACTTGTAGGGGATCCCGATGACATCCGCAAGATTGACCAGCTTGTTCTCTCGACATTCCCTCACGATCTGGGCCTGACCCGGTGGATACGCAAGGCTCAGAAAGAAGTTAGATTCCAAGGGCTGCCGGCTCGGGTCTGCTGGCTAGGGTTCGGTGAACGCGCAAAGTTTGGGGGGCTGCTCAACCGGATGGTCTCGGATCACGTGCTATCAGGCCCGATCTGGATTGGTAGAGATCATCTTGATTGTGGTAGCGTTGCTTCACCCCGGCGCGAGACTGAAGGGATGCTCGATGGAAGTGACGCTATTGCGGATTGGCCAATTCTGAACGCTTTGCTGAATACTGCTGCGGGGGCGACGTGGGTTAGCGTTCATCAGGGCGGGGGGGTCGGGATGGGGTATAGTATTCACGCGGGAATGTGTCTCGTTGCCGATGGCACGGTTGAGGCTGGCGAGATGATCCTGAGAGTTCTTACAGCTGATCCAGGAATCGGTATAGTTAGACATGCTGACGCGGGGTACACTGCGGCCAAACGAATTGCCCGCGACAAGGGTATCCAGATGCCGATGCTCAACTAGTTGACCCATGGATTTGACTCATATAGAGACAGTTCTCCGCCGGGAGGGTCATTTTTCCCCGGGCGCTTCTTCTAATCTTGACTGGAGCGTCGCGGACTAGTACAAATGGGATCGCCTCATCAGTTTCTCCCATCAGCAAATGCGCTGCCGCTGCGATCTCGTCTGCTACAGCGTGAAATGTAATCCGCACTTTCCTTCCGTAGAGGTCTTTTGCTCCTCTAAAATCTGTTACAGGACGGAATCCGGAACAACCTATTGCCATCCCCGTGGTTCCCAGTCGCATAGGTGTGACTCGACTGTCGACAATAACAACCCCAATTTCCTTGCCAGATTCTTGCAGTAAAGATATTCGGATTTTGTCAGCTGACTTGTTCGCGTTGTCAGGCCAAGGAATAACCTCATCTCTCGGAACGTTCTTCTGATCCACCCCTGAGTTTGCGGAAGCGTTACCATCAGTTACCGTAAGAATGGCTCCATTGACCCCATCGTAGACAGAGTCGGCCTGGTCTAGCACGACTTGTACGAATTCAGGATTCATTTCATGCTTAATGCCAAGCGTTTTCGCCCGTCTCGTAGGGTGTACTTTTGACAGAGGAATGATGTTTCCTTCGGAAAGCGACACTACTTTGCTTGCGATGGCGATTATGTCTCCGCCCTCGATTCTCCATCGGGTAAGAGCCAGTGCTTCTTTGAGTCTTGATGTTAGAGAATCCCCTGGAAGTATCAGTCTGGACTTTATTGGGTGTAGTTGCAACCCTAGTCAGAGGCTCGTGTAATCCGTTGTACTATGTCGCCAAAAGTCCCTGCTTTGACAACCTCGAAGAGACGCTCCACATCGTCGTGAGGGGATCTATCCTGGGTCAAAGGTCTGACAATTTTTCTAACTGCTTGATAGATTTGTCTCGTTCCGCGTCCAAGGCCGGTATCTCCTCTTAGGTGAGCTGCTTGTGCCGCGGTCAGCAGTTCGATCGCAATCACGTATTGGCAGTTCTCTAGTATGCTGGTTGATTTGTGGGCGGCGCCTGGTCCCATGCTTACGAAGTCTTCGAAGTTGCTGGAGGTCGGAATCGAATCGCTGCTAGCCGGATGAGTCAGGACTTTGCTTTCGGCGACAAGGGCTGTTGCAGTGTATTGAAGTGCCATCAGGCCACTTGCTATACCAGGCTTTGATTCTCTTCCGACGAGAAAAGCTGTGAGACCATTGTTGAGTGAGGGGTCGAGTAACGCTGCTATTCTACGCTCTGAGATGTTCGCGTTGGTCGATAGTCCCAGTCCTAACATGTCAAGTGCCATTGCAACTGGCTGGCCATGGAAGTTTCCACCTGACAAACAAATCATGTCCTCGGGAAAGACTAGGGGATTGTCTGTGGCAGAATTCATTTCGATTTCGAGAGTAGATCTCACATAGGCCATGGCGTCAACGAAGGACCCCATCACTTGAGGGGCACACCTGAAGGAATACGGGTCCTGGGGACGTCCAAGTCTCTGATCACTCTCGGCTATTGATCGGCAGTGCTTGCTACCCTTGACAAGCTCGGTGATGTCTCTCGCCACGAGGGCTTGGCCCTTGTGAGGTCTGACCTCGTGGATTCGTTCGTCAAACGGGTCTATCCATCCTTGGATAGCTTCAAGGGATAGGGCTAGTGCCGCCTCGGCGGTTCTCAGAATTATCTCGGCGTCGTGAAGGTTCAGGGAACCTACTGCTGTCATCTGTTGAGTTCCATTGTTGAGAGCTAGGCCCTCCTTCGCTTCGAGTTGTACGGGATCTTGACCAATCTTCTGAAGGGCTAGTTTTCCGGCAATCCAAGCGCCCTTGTATTCGACTCTCCCTTCTCCCATTAGAACTAGGGCCATGTGCGAGAGCGGGGAGAGGTCACCGCTGGCTCCAACCGACCCTCTTGACGGAATGTAGGGATGAACGCGTTTGTTCAGTAACGCCACGATCAGTTGTGGAACTTCCGGCCTTATCCCTGAGTTACCCTTGATCAAAGTATTGGCGCGGAGTAGCATCATGGCTCTTACAACCTCGGTGGAGTGTGGTTTTCCTACGCTCGAAGCGTGACTTCTTAGCAGATTCGCCTGAAGTTGCCTAATTTCTTCAGGCGCCACTTTGATGTTTGAGAGAGCACCAAACCCTGTATTCACACCATAGAGAGTCTCTCCCTTGGAGAGAAGTTCTTCGAGGACCAACCTGCCCTTACTCGTCTTTCCCAACGCTTTCTTATCCAGTCGCACAGTGGCTCCGTCTCTGGCGACCGATACAAGTTGGGGCAGGGTCAGACTGGATCCATCGAGTGTAACTTCGGCCATCTTCCGCCAAGACGCGCAAACAAGGGTTTGGAGATAAGGATTGGTCGGTTTCGATATCAGGTCGCAGCTCACTGAACCCTCGTTCAATGAGTTTCTTACGAGTAACGCTGATATTCTTCGCTAAAGGTCGGGCCCTACCCATGAGTCACGTGAAGGACCCCCAACTAGCTCCTTCCGGAAGAGTCAAAATGGCCTGGGCTAGGGAGCACATGCCTGTTCTAGCGAAGATAACAAAACGGTTTGTTGCTAACAAGACCTTCAGGGGATACAGAATCGGTGCCTGCCTACACCTCGAGGCGAAAACAGCCGTCCTTGCGGACTCGATTCATCAAGCTGGAGCCGAAGTCGCGATCACAGGCAGTAACCCACTGACTACTCAAGATGATGTTGCTGCAGCTCTTGCCGAGAGAGGAGTTGGCGTATTTGCATGGCGTGGAGTTACTGAACGCGAACACAAAGAAAACCTGAACCAGGTCCTTGAGACAGGGCCCGACATTTTGATCGATGATGGAGCGGAGCTTTCGGTCCTCGCTCACTTGAAAGGGGGAAAGCTCCTCCGGAACATTATCGGTGCATGCGAAGAGACCACCACCGGGGTAATTCGATTCAGGGCGATGGAGGAACAAGGAAAACTGCGATTTCCTGTCATAGCTGTCAACGATGCTCTTAGCAAGTATCTGTTTGATAGCAGATATGGGACCGGTCAGTCCGGTCTAGAGGGGATTATGAGAGCGACGAACCTGCTGATCGCAGGTCGAAATATAGTCGTCGCAGGTTACGGCTGGGTTGGGCGAGGAGTGGCAGAGCGAGCCCGCGGGATGGGGGCGAAGGTTATCGTGACGGAGGTCAATCCAGTAAGGGCCCTCGAGGCACTGATGGAAGGGTTCGATGTCATGCCTATGGCAGAGGCTGCTGAAAAAGGGGACTTGTTTATCACGGCTACAGGAGATACAGACGTGATCACATCGGTTCACATGCTGAGGATGAAGGACAAGGCGATCCTTTGCAATGTCGGGCACTACGACGTCGAGGTAAAGGTTAGAGATCTCGAGAGAATATCAACTAAGCGGAAACAGGTGCGTCCAGAGGTTACCGAGTATAGCCTCCCGAACCGAAAGAGGCTCTATCTGTTGTCGCAGGGGCGATTGGTGAACCTGGCCGCTGCCGATGGGCATCCAGCAGAGGTCATGGACATGAGTTTCGCCGACCAAGCACTGTCTGCAGAATATCTCTCAAAGCACAGAGGAAAGTTGGAGCCAAAAGTTGTGAAAGTTCCCGACGCGATTGATTTTGAGGTAGCGAGAGAACGGCTCGAAGCCTTCGGGCGGAAGATCGACGCGTTGTCCCGAACACAGGAAAAGTACCTCCACTCTTGGCGAGACTGAGTCAGTTGTCGCACAGAACAGCGCACAAAGGTGCACAGACTGAACCTGTTCTGCACAGTCTTGTTTTGAACTCCTCCTAGTCAAGACTAAAGGATCGTTTGCTAGTTTCTTTCCTTAGAATCTACAAGCTAGAGCCGATAGAAGGTGGGCCGCCACCCTCACTAAGCACAGAAACTGACAGTTTTGTTATCCAAAGCTAATTAGTTCTGGAAGGGGATTTCCGGGTTCCCCGGTGCACCTAGTGCGTTTCTGGCCATTCAGTCCCAAAGTATTCCATCGAGTTCGGGACTCGGGTAGGCGGAAAACCCGGATGCCTCCGTGGCTGATCACCCTGCTCGTTATTTTTTCAATTTGGGAAGCAATCGCCCTCCTGAACGTCGTCCCCAGTGAAGCTCTTCCACCTCTCCACGATGTCATAATCACTCTGATTCAGCTAAGCGGCACCCCATTTTTCCTCGCTCGGGTCGGACAGAGTTTTGTAAACGTCGCCGGAGGAGTCACACTAGCATTGGTAGTGGTTATGCCGCTAGCCTTACTCGTGGGACTAAGGCACCAGCTTGACGAGGCCATAACTCCGATCATAATGCTTGTAGGCGCGCTTCCGGATCTTGCCATTCTCACCCTTCTGGTTACGGTGATTGGGAGGGGGAATGTCGCAGCGGTAGCGATCTCCGCCTTCAGCGCCTTCTTCCCTATCTACTTCACAATTCGCCAGGGGGTCAAAGAGATCCCGACTGACTATTTTCATGTGGCATCTGTTTTCAAAGCCGGAAGATTCGATACTTTCTCAAAGATCATCCTTCCCTCGATTTTCCCAAATTTCTTGACTGGTCTCAGGCTTTCGTTCGAGTTCAGTTGGAACGTTCTACTCGCCGTGGAAATCATAGCGAGTGTCGCTGGCGTGGGGAGCTTCATATCGAATACGATTCAAGGGTCCTCACACTCGATGACCTATGGCCTAGCCGCAATAATGACTGTCGGGCTGTTGACAATTCTCATAGACAGAGCCTTCTTCGAAAGGTTCGAACAGAGAATCAAGAGATGGCGGTAGACTGGAATGCACGTAGAGTTCTCTAATGTCACCAAGGTCTACTCTGACCCGCCAGTGACCGTGACCGCACTCAACGATATCTCATTCCAGATTCACGAGGGGGAGTTCGTCTGCATAGTTGGACCAAGCGGATGTGGAAAGTCCACACTCCTTCGAATGATCGCTGGGCTCGATCGACCCTCCTCCGGACAGATCCGTTTCAGGGGAGACTTGCTAACGGCTCCCCATCCGAAGATCAGCATGGTGTTCCAAACATTCGCTCTCCTCCCTTGGAGAACGGTGCTGGAGAACGTCGCCTTTGGCCTTGAAGTCCAAAATGTACCCAAACGGGAGAGAGAAGACACAGCCAGAGAACTCTTGGGAATGGTCGGACTCAAAGACAGCGAGAACCTCTATCCCAAACAGCTCTCCGGCGGGATGAAACAACGAGTAGGGATCGCAAGAGCTCTTGCAATAGATCCCGAAGTTGTGCTGATGGACGAAGCGTTCAGTGCTATTGACGAGTTTACTGCTGAGGCGCTTAGAGCTGAAGTCGCGGAGATCCACGCTGAAACCCAGAAGACTTTCCTGCTTGTCACCCACAACTTGCCCGAAGCCATAGAGCTAGCTGACCGGATACTAGTCCTCTCATCACGGCCCGCGAAGGTGAAGAGTATTGTGCCCGTCGAACTGAATCGACCTCGAAGCCCTACAGCCTCCGACTTCGTCAGCATTCACAAGGACATTTTCGCTCTTCTTCAGGCTGAACTCGAAGCGAGCATAATGAGACATCGACTCGGGGAAATCAAAGAGTTTCGGAGCTTGCGGGATATGGAGGATCGCGAGTAGTGGAGTTCAAGCTCGTCGCATTCGGCGCAGCCTTGTTGGTTGTTGGGCTCGCAGCTTACGCTTCAATTCCCACTGTGCACACTACTACAGTTTCGAGCTGGCAAGACGTCTGGGTGCAGAGCGGCTTTCCAATCCAGGCTGGAAGCCTGGTAGAACAGCCCAAGAACATTACAATGTTTTCCAGCATGGCAAACATTCTTCACGCGAATTTCTCAGTCTCTTCCCCGGGTAGAGAAGCGACCTCGGTGAGGTTTGAGCTCTTGCGAATGAACTCAACCGAGTCGTGCTCGCCTTCCTCGAAACCTCCCACAATTTTCGTCGACCAAATTGTGTCCAACCAGTCACTCTCGATTCCCCTAAATGAAACCGGAACCTACTGCTTCCTCTTCGACAATCAGAACTCGCAAACTTGGAAGAATGTCGATATCTCGGCTCGAACTGAAGGATCAACTCAGCGCATCTTGATCGCGAGAGACGGAAGCGCGAATACTGTTGGACTTGGTCTAGGTGCCTTGGGTCTTGTTGTCGCCGTTTATGGGTACTCCAGACGCACTGTTATTCCCTGGGAATAAGGCGGCTCCGGCGTTTGGAAAGGGAGAAGAATTTGGTTGAGGGACTAACTGCTGAGGAGGAGTTGTGACTGAAAAGTTGCGCCTCCTTCGATGGATCGCAATCCCAAGCACGACTAATCCCAGTATGATTGCTGCCGCGATCCCGGTGGCGAATGATGGCTCGATTATCACTCTGTAACTAGCTGTCATAGTAGTATCGGTCACGACCGACACCCAGCGTGGATTCGCGTTGTTCCCGTCGTTCCACGATGCGAAACTGTTCGTTAGTCCAATTTGCACCGTGGACGGGCCTATTGTTATCGGGATTTGTGATTGTATTGATATCAAGTGGGGTCCGTACCTGACTGGCACTCGCACTTGGTTTGTTGGGTCGGATGTTAGGTTGGTTCCATCCACTGACACTGTCACTCCTGCAGAGGGAGCGTTCACTTGGAGGAGAAGTCGTGGAGCGCTTGTCCTGTCTACAAGGACGGAGTATGCCGTCGGGCTTGTCGTTGTGACTATTACCTTAACAAATTCGGCTTGGTCCCAAAAAGTGTTGTTGCTTATGCATGGTGAGTTGCAGGGGCCGAACGGTGCATCGCTGAGGTCTCCGCCCGGATGGGCGTCAACTAAGCGAACACTTCCATGTCCCGGGGCGATGCTCTCGTTAACCTTGTAGACAAGGAGACCCGCTCCCGGATAGTCGGACGGAAAAGGAAGATATTGGTCGTAAACGCCTAGCTTGGCTCGCATCTCCACAAGATAGTATGTCAACGACCCGTCTTGATTTGCCGCTATTGGTATTTTGATTCCCTGTGTGCCTGTGGTTGTAGTCTCAAGGTTTTGGACTGTTATGTTTGCACTCTGACCTGCGTCAACTGTTACAACTCTGGAGCTGGGTACAATCCCAAGTTGGATCTTGGACCAAATCGAGTGCTGTGAGGGATAGGTGCCGGGTTTGGGCTGGAGCGGATTGCCAGTATTCGGGTTCCACTCTCCGAGAGCCATTATTTCCCAGTAGCCGAGAAAATTGTTCGATGGATCAATCTGTCCTGTAAGGTCATAGAGGTCTGGGAGTCCGAGGAGGTGTCCTGCCTCGTGACAATAGACACCAGTCGGGTCCGTTTCTGCGACCACTGAGGTTGAAATCTTGTACGAGGTTAGTGGTGCGGGGGTGAATACATATCCGGGAATCGTGAAGCTGTGAATGTCAGAGGAGACATGGCTCATGGCTTCGTCGTTTCCTGCGTGTACAACTATTGCGAACTTGTAGGTTGAAAGATCGACCCCGGCATTGTAGGCGGCTTGTAGCGCGTCGGAGACGAGTTGGTTGTCGCTACTGGCCGTGTCAGTGCCGTAGTAGGTCATTGCGTTTGGGAGTACATACCAAGAAGAACTTGGTGCAGGGACCATATTGGTCTGGAAGTAGAGAGTTCCGTAGGAGTCTTCGTTGTAGTAGTTGTTTAGGTTCGAGAGTAGCGGAAGTATCTGGTTGGGAGAAGTAGTGTTGCTTTTGTCTTGAAATTGGACCGTTATGACGAGGGTCCGTTGTGGGCCATTTACCGCCGCCAGAGGTAAATTAGTGCTAGCCGACTCGGGTCTGGCTCCTGTTCTGCCCGAAAGTGTATGGCCGCTCCCGAATGGTGAGATGAGTGCGAGAGCCAAAAACACTGCTGCGAAAGTGCTGGCTCCCATCTGTCGCCCTTCGATAAAGTCCGCAACCTCCGAGGGAGGATTCTAGCGCCAAAAGCGAACTGTAACCGCGCGAGGATCGAAAGAGTTGCAGA
>CAYRXJ010000029.1:0-4577 GCA_964428235.1 uncultured Candidatus Bathyarchaeia archaeon
GGCGGCGAGTGCTTCCAGTGCCTGTTGGGCGTAGTTTCTGGTGCCTTTTTCGTTTCCACCGGGGAGATAATTGATCAGAATCTCGGCTCCCGCGTCTTTGAGTTCGGCAGCCACGTCAACAGGTTTTGTCCGGTTCTTGTTGTAAACATGGAATGGCTCCTTCATGTGAGGCGCGACGCCATCGAGAATCGGGCCCGGCTGGACGGTGACTCCCATGTCCGGAACATCGCTAATTCGCGGGGCGCAGTTCGGTTCTGTGAAAATCGCTTTACTCAGATCATTGCCGATCTTTTTCCGATTAACTTCGAAAGCTGCTACGAAAGTAATGTCTTCAACTTTGTAGCCACCAAAACTAGGATGCATCAGACCTGTCGTCAGATTGTCTTCCTTTGGAGGGTTCTTCCTGTAATACTGGATTCCTTGAATCAGGGCACTGGCGCAGTTTCCAACGCCTGCAAGAGCCGCTTTGATCTTCCCCATTCGCAACCTTTCCTATGGCTTCGGGACCAATGAATAGAGGCGGATTATAAGCCTAGGAATCCCGACTTTACCAACTATTCAGAATCCTCGTATTCGGTAAGGACGACCTGCTGTTCCACATCGGACGGTTTTGCCTTCTTCGCTTTTTCCCACTCGTCTGACTTGATGAGCCCCCCTGCTTGTTCTTTGATCTTCTTTGCAAGCGATGGACCAATTGTTCGAATGCTCATTAATTGCTCCAAGCTTCTTTCCTTGATATCCTCGATCGACTTCAGCCCGGCATCGTAGAGCATTCTGGCTCGAACCCGTCCGACCCCATCGAGCGTAGTCAGCTTCACAAGCTCTGGTCGAACTCCCTTTGCTAGGCGAACCTTGAGCATCTCTAGTGGCGCAAGCAAATCCTTGTGCCCAAACAAACGGCCAAGCTCTTGAGTCGCGAAGATCAGCCATTCAGACCCCTGAACGAGTCTGAGAAGGTCTCCCGGCTCCACTTTCCTGACTTCCAGAATCTGATCTTCTGTTCGCTCATCAATCCAATCGAGAAGTACCTGAGACGCTTTGAGTTCGCCAAGGAATTCCTCGTAAGCGACTGGATCCTCGAACTGGGTTGGGATAGGATACGTGAACTCATCGCTTCGCTGCTCTGCGAGGAGGCTTAGTTTGTCGACTTCGCTTCCCCTTGGACGAGGCCTTGGAGCAATATCAGGCGTCTTAGCAATAAGATGGAGAATGCTAAGGTCTGTCATCTTCTTGGCCCGATTGTACAAGCCATCCCTGAGAATTACGGCGGACATTGGGTCGATGTAGAGTTCCGAGACCCTCTTGCCGAATTTTGAAGCAGAGAGCTCCTTGCCCTCCATCAAGACCATTTCTTGCTTGAACAGAAATCGCAGAATATCGCCGATCTTGCTTTTGATCAAACGCGGTCCATACTGGTGAGCGTAGAAAGTTCTGGCAAAGAAATTGTATAGTCCCTCTTCTGAATGCGCATAGCCAGCAGCGATCGTCGATAGAACGTGTGGACGAAGAACCCTTTCAGCCGCTAGCTTAGACCAGAGCTTTTCCGGTTGAGCGAGAATGTAATTCTCCATCAACCACTCGGCTTCGTCAGGATTGCGTGCAATGAGTAGCGCCTCCCCGTACTTGTCGTACTTTGGACGTCCCGCCCGACCGCAGAACTGCTTGTATTCTAGAACGCTGATCGGGTATCGACCGTAGCCAGCCTCGAACCTTTCATAACTGCTAATCACAACAGCCCTCGCAGGAAGGTTGACCCCAGCAGCAAGGGTCGGAGTGGCCGCCAATACTTTGATTCGACCTTCACGAAAAGCATCCTCGACCATGCCGCGATGAATCCCCGCAAGTCCCGCGTGATGAAAACCAGCACCGGAGGCAACCTGCATCGCCAGAGCCTCGCTTAGCCTTGTCTTCTCCCCAGTCGAGAGGATTCTTTCGGATAGGATAGATAGGGATCTTTCTTCGGGCTTCGACAAGCGACTTTTGACCGCGACGGAGGCCTTGCGTCCCATCTCGACAGCCGACCTCCTGGTCTCAGTAAAGATCAAAGCTTGGCCTCCGGTACTGAGAACGTCGAGAGCGATGTCTAAGCTCGGGGTCTTGGTCCCGCTCAGAATAGAACGGCTTGCTCCATCGCGGAATTGCACTTGGTTATCGTGATAGATTCCTTCTTTCAACGGCACGGGACGCCAGTCCGTTGTTACGGAACCGGCCTTCAGCCAGGTTCCCACTTCCTCTGCATTCCGGACGGTTGCGCTGAGCGCGAGGACCTGGATGTTCGGATTGATCTCAGTCAAACGCGTCAGAACGACCTCAAGCGTCGGACCTCGCTCTTGTTCTGTTAAGAGATGAACTTCGTCTGCCACAACTAGTGTTAGCTCGCTCATCCATGGCGCTTTATGGCGCAATAGCGAGTCTGCTTTCTCGTTGGTACAGAGGATTATGTCGTATCTCCCTAGCCAGGGATCAGAGCTGTCGTAATCACCTGTGGAGATTCCGGCTCTCACGTATTCTCCATTCGGCTTTTTGATCCGGGAGTATCTCTGGAACTCTTTGAACTTCTCACTTGCTAATGCACGCAGCGGTGCGAGATAGATCGCCTTGCCGCGATGCTCGAGAATGTGTTGCATGATGCACAGTTCGGCAACCAGGGTTTTCCCGCTGGCGGTGGGGCTTGCGAGGATCAGGTTCTTTCCTTCTAGAACCCCTGCCTCCATCGCGTGCTGTTGAGGCGGGTAGAGCTCGCCTAGACCTTCTTTTGCTAGGAGTTCGACTACTTGTTTGTCGATGGGAAGGTCTGCGATCTTCACTTGATGCGATTGCTCCAGGGATTATGTTCTAGCTTGCGGTTCGCTTTAGTCTTCCTTCTTTGGGCGAGTAGACCATTCCTTCCTTAATCAGTTGTCCCACGAACCTGCGGGCTTCTCCGTCTGTTACCTTCTCCCTATCCACGATAGCAGCCTGAAGGATCTTCTCATCGACCGTTCCGGTCTCGCGCTCTAGTTCGGCAATTATCGACATGACGCGTCCAAGAGAGTCCCGCACGGTCGCTGGCTTGCCAGTCATGATGGTGTCGATGTCGATCTTCCCAGTCTTCACATCAACTCCGACATCGTACAGCGCATAGCTCATGATCTTGACAGCGCTCTTTGCATCTTCCACCGTCACCTCGTCGCGGAGAAATGCTCGAGCTCGCGCTTCAGAAATACGTACCAAACCCTCTAGTTGACGTGGAGTTATCGCGACTGCCGCTTCCTTGCCGGTTGTGTTGCGCATCTTCAGGTAAAAGTCCTGGAGCTCTTTGATCGCCTCCAGTGTAAGAATTGGGGCAATCCTCTTCGCGTAGGTGATGTACTTGCGGAGAAACTCTGGTGGAAAAGGTGCTTCCTCTAGAGGATACCTTGACTTGTGAAGAGCCAAGATGTGATCGGACATTCGTGTGTCGTTCTCCGGTTCCGGCAAGTCTTTGACTAGAAAGATCAAGTCAAATCTGGAAAGTATTGTGACTGGAAGGTTGATGTTTTCGTTGACATTCTTGTGAGGCTCATACCTTCCTAAGGCAGGATTAGCAGCCGCAAGAACGGAGGTTCTAGCGTTCAAGGTCGCTACGATTCCTCCTTTGGCAACGCTGACAGTCTGCTGTTCCATTGCTTCGTGAATTGCGACTCGATCGTCAGGGCGCATCTTGTCCAACTCGTCGATGCAGGCAATACCTTTGTCCGCCAAGACCAGCGCGCCAGCTTCCAGCACCATTCCCCCGGTCTTCTCTCGAAGAACTGCAGCTGTCAAGCCAGCGGCTGTGGTTCCCCTACCTGATTTGTATAGGCCACGATGAGCGATCCTTGAGACATATTGCAGGAGCTGGCTCTTCGCTGTCCCGGGGTCCCCAATGAGAAGTGTGTTCAGGTCCCCTCTGATAGTGACACCGTCCGGAAGGCGTTTGGAAACCCCACCAAACAACAGATAGAGAATTCCTTCCTTGATCTCGCCGTACCCATAGATTGAGGGGGCGAGGCTCATGATTAGCTTCCGATGAATGAACGGATCTCTCGAGACCTCAAGAATCCGCTTCTCATCATCCCTTGTAATCTCAATGACTTCAGTCTCTTTTCCAACAACATCAATGAAATTAGCATCCAGGTAAAGATTGAACGTGGTAAGCTTGCTCTTCTCTCCGACAAACTGTTTCTCTGCCCTTACAATGCATATTACTGAGACTCGATCGCCGGGACGCGCGCTGTCAACAATATCATTCTCGAGTCGAACATCAAGATAGCGAGGGAGTTGACCGGGTGGAAGGTCCTCAGGCCTTTCCTGAATCCGGGCCTCCTGAGTGTTCTTGAACTTGCACCGATCCTCCATCAGTTCCCAAGCGCTTTGCTGCTTGCAATACGGGCACTGCGAACCCGGACTGCGAATGATGCCGCTCGTCTGTTCGATCTGAGAGATCTCGAGACACTTCCTGCAACGAAAAACTGCGAGAACAATTGTCGGGCGAACCTGTGTCGCCCGAACAACGATCCCTTCGACCATCGCGAGCTTCTCGGCGCGGATGCGGCGACCGAGCTCCTCGATCGCGA
>CAYRXJ010000029.1:4587-12510 GCA_964428235.1 uncultured Candidatus Bathyarchaeia archaeon
ACTTCGCTCGCACTCACGGAGCGTTTACTCGTGGAGCTGGTCCTTAACCAAAAACGAGGCCTGAATTGATACCCTCCATTGCGCGACCTGATTATTCTCCACTACTACGCTGATATCCTTAATCTGGGCGCGGTGGATACCGGAAATCGTGACTCCTGCGCGGGCAAGGGCTATCTGCACCGCGTCTTCGATTGAATTTGACGAAATGCCGATTAGGTCAATAATTTTCTCGACCATCGCGAGCTTCTCCAGATCCTCTGCCCCAATTTCTCTCAGGATTCTTTTTTCCGGTAATCGTCGAAATCGGGCGTAGATCTTGCCAACATGCTCCCCATACTCTGGGTCTTCGAACCGCATCTGGGCGGTAGCGGCTTTGCTCGCCAGCTCGATGTACTCATCAGGCTGGTTGGTGACCCGCCGAGCCATCGCGGGGTCAAAAGCGATAAGATCCTCGAAATCAATCAACAACGACTTCCCGTTAGTAACCACAACCTGGGCAAGCCGTTTGCGATACTTCGAGCCCAGCTCGTCAGCAAGAAAGGTTCGGAAAAAGTCCTGAAAAACATCCTCTGGGCGTGCAGTTTCTGATGAAGTAACTACGGTCAATCGGGAACCTCTCGACCCAGTATATCCTTCTTCCAAGCTTCGACTTCTCTGCGGATATTATCGTACAGCGCCTGCTCTTCCATAGTCAAACTCGAGGTAAGTTCAGTAGTCTGCTCTCCAGAGGCACTCAGAGAGGCGATCTTCTTGACTCGAATGTTAACGATATCCCGAGCGAGACCAACAGCCTTGTCTAGGTCCCTAGCCTTGGTCCGGTCTTTCAGCTCATGGCTCTTCAGATCTTTGATGAGCCGGCGTAGCTGAAAATAGAACGCCTTCGACAGTCGGGGAAGCTGCCGAGACCCCGGAAGAGTCTCCTTGTAGTGGGTAGTCGAGAGCGTGTTCAGTGTTAGCTGTTCATCGTCCTTGAAGCGGGCATACCCCATCTGAACGATATTCTGGGCGATCCAGAGGGAAAGCTCAACTTCTTGCCCCATGCGATAGGGACCAAGTGTTCTGTCTCCAACTCTGGTCTCAGGAAACTCTCGGAGGAACGTTATCCGTGAGGCGGAGTTCTCGAATTCTGTGTCTGCAATCTCCACGATGGAGGGTTCGTTCTCCAGACTACTCGCCTCTAAGAATCCTCACGCGAATGGGAGCCAGAATTAAACCCGTCAATACAGAATTCCGAATTGAATACACGATATTTTCTGTAGAGGTCAGTGAAACAGTTCTATATCCCTGAGATTTCATCAAGTCGGTTGACCTAGAAGTTGGAGGCTGCTCTCTGGACTGAGAAGTACAGACCGAAGAGCCTCGACGACATTATGGACCAAGAAGAGATCGTCGCCCGCCTCAAAGATTTTGTCAAGCGAGGTACGATGCCGCACTGTTTGTTCGCGGGTCCTCCAGGAACAGGAAAGACAACAACCGGGCTATGCCTGGCTCGTGATCTGTTCGGGGACGCGTTCGCGGATGCATTCAAGGAACTCAATGCGAGTGATGAACGAGGAATCGACGTAGTCCGGACCACGGTGAAAGAGTTTGCTCGGATGGCCTCTCTCACGAGCGTTCCGTTCAAGATTCTGGTTCTCGACGAAGCCGATAACATGACCAGCGATGCTCAGAGCGCGCTCCGCCGGACAATGGAGAACTACACGAACACCTGCCGCTTCATATTATGTTGTAATTATTCTGGCAGAATAATCGAACCCATCCAATCGCGATGCGCTCTCTTCCGCTTCACTCCACTCCCAGAGAACAAGATTGTCGAATACCTCCACAAGATCGCTAAGAACGAGAACCTGAAGACAACAGAGGGCGGCTTGAAGACCGTCGTGGAGGTCGCCGACGGTGACCTCCGAAAGGCCGTCAACATACTTCAAGCAGCCTCTTCAATGTCGAAAGGAATCTCAGAAGAGACCGTCTACCAGGTCGTCGGGAGGGCACGACCATCCGATGTTCATGACATGTTGAATCATGCGTTGAAAGGAGACTTTCTGAAAGCTCGTGAAGACCTCCGCTTGCTACTAGTCAAGCACGGACTTTCAGGATCAGATATTGTCAGACAAATCCATTCGGAGGTCTTCAGGTTGGCCGTTCCAGAGAAGACCCGAATCAATCTGATCGAGGCTATTGGAGACACAGACTTCAGACTGGTACAAGGGGGAGATGAGGAGGTTCAGCTTAGCGCTCTCCTTGCCCATCTTGCCGCACAATCTTCAGTTCATAGAAGTGTCCGAGAGGAACATGTCACAACCCTGGACCGTTAGACACCGACCACAGACCACTCGCGAGATCGCGGGCAACAAGCTCGCGCTAGACAAGACTCGACAATGGCTCGATAGCTGGTCCAATGGCAAACCTTCCAAAGGCGCGCTCCTACTCTACGGCCCGGCGCGCGTCGGAAAGACCACCGTGGCAGAAGCGCTGGCAAGAGAGAGAGGGTGGGACCTACTTGAGATCAATGCTTCCGACAAGAGAACCGGTGACATTCTCACTAAGATCGCTGGTCTTGCTTCCACTCAATCCTCATTGTTTGCGAAAGGTAAGCTCATTCTCCTTGACGAGGTCGACGGGATAAATCTCAGAGCAGATTCAGGTGCAATCATCGCAATCATCAAGGTAATCAAAGAAACCCAGCACCCGATAGTTCTAACAGCCAACGACCCCTGGGAGCCAAAGGTCAGACCTCTACGAGATGTCTGCCTCCTCGTCGAACTCAAGAGACTGGGACTGAGAGAGGGAATCCCACTAATGAAAGGAATTCTCGGAAAAGAGGGAGTGAACGCGGACGAGGAAGCTCTGAGAGTAATCATGGAGCGGGACCGCGGCGACATGCGATCAGCGATAACCGATCTTCAGATCCTGACGGGACCCAAGAAATCTCTGACAGTCGACGACACATCTCTTCTATCAAGTCGGGACAGGACCGAATCAATCTTCGAAGTCCTGAGGATCATCTTCAACAGCCACACTGTCGCGCAAGCCAGACGGGCACTGGACAAGTCGGAAGTGGATCATGAGATGCTCTTCCAGTGGATTCTGGAAAACGCTCCCGCCCAGATCCCGAGAACCCGGGAACTAGAGGTTGCGATGTCTGCACTCGCTGAGGCTGACCTCTATTTCGCGAGAATACGAAAGACGCAATCTTGGCATTTGCTGTCCTATGCTCTCGATCTCATGACAGCTGGAGTCGCTATTTCAAAAGAAACAAGTCCTGGAGGCTGGGTCTCTATGAAATTTCCCCAGCGCATCAGCTCCATGTCCCGAAGCAGAGCGACAAGGGAACTGCGAAAGAATGTTGGTTTGATAATTGGCTCGAACGCCCACATCTCAAGCAGGCGAGCTGCACAAAACTACCTTCCAATGATCCAGTTCATCCGGGACCACAACCCCGAGATGTATCACCAGATCACAAGCTCGTTGGCTGCAGAGGAACCTCTGGAAGAAATTCTGACAATCGAGAACGAATAGCTAGCCTAGCGGTTGCGCATTACGAGAGCCCCACCGATGAAAGCGATGACGGTGGAGATTACTTCGGCAACGAGAAGCTGTTGGAGAGCCGCTGCAGTAATTGTTGCACCAGCTCCCATCGCAGTTGTGGCCGCGATAGCACCCATACAGCCCGTGAATAGTAGGAGCATTCCAACAGTCAGATAGGCTTCCTTCAATGGCCGCCGCTCGCGTTACTCGCGATTGTTAGCGAAATAAAAGTTTACTCTATGATCGAGTACGAGACCTAATCTCCCAGAACTGAGCTGACGAGCTCGCGGGTTACTCCAAGGTACGTCCGGTAGTCAAGAGCTTCCTTGATGTCTTTGGGCTTCAACCGACGACCAACGAATTTGTCTTCAAGCAATAACTTTGAGAACGCGATCTTCCTATCAAGCGCCTGAATCGAGATTTTTCGAATTCTTTCGTGAGCATCTTGTCTCGGAACACCGGTCTCTACAAGAGCGTTCACGATTCGTTCCGCGAGAACCGCGCCTTGAGATAGCTCCAGGTTCTTTTCCATGTTGTCAGGGGAGACCTCCATGCCCGTGAGGACACGAGTGGTCAATCGTAGCATTTCGTCGACAAGGATGAAGGACATTGGAAAAATGAATCTCTCACTTGCCGAGTTCGAGATGTCCCTCTCATGCCATAATGGGATATTCTCGAGAGCGGGGATCACTAGACCACGCATCAGTTTCGCCATGCTCGAGACCCGCTCGCTAAGCTCAGGATTTCGTTTTGATGGTAGCGCTGAGCTTCCCACCTGCTTTCCGCGCTCGAAAGGTTCCATGACCTCAGAGATCTCGGACCTCTGGAGGTTTCGGACCTCTGTCGCAAATTTGTCGAGGGTCGACCCTAATAACGATAGAAAACAAACCGTCTCGGCGTGCAAGTCCCGCTGAATGACTTGGGTCACAAGTCCAGCAGGTTTGAGACCCAGCTTTGCCAATGCCTTCTCTTGGATCTTGAGCGCGTTGTTTCCAAGGCCCGCGCCGTTTCCAACTATTCCCAGAACTTTGCCGACTAGGACCCTTTCTTTGACTTGCTTGAGCCTCTGTTGATATCTTCGAACCTCTTCGAGCCAAACTGCCAGTTTCAATCCAAGAGTGATGACCCCGGCATGTCGACCGTGAGTTCTGCCCACGATCAATAAGGTTCGATGCTTGCGAACTCTTGACTCAAGCACTTCTTCGAGATCGGCAAGCCGTTTCTCAATGACAGCGAAGGCTTCCTTAAACTGCAGTCCGGTCGCCGTATCCTCGATGTCATAGCTCGTTAGGCCGTAGTGGACATACTTCTTTCCTTCACCCGTGCATGCCTCGGATAGAGCGACGACCATCGACATAAGATCGTGTCGAATTTCCTTCTCTATTCCTTTGACGTGATCTAGAGTCACAATCTTCGTGTTTGCATTTCGGGCGATTTCCTCCGCGGCTTCCTTTGGAATGTCTCCTACCGCAGCTTGAGCTTCCGCCACGGCAGCCTCAACATCCAGCCATCGCTGAAGCTTGTTCTCTTCCTCGAAGATTCTCCTCATCTCCGGGCTCCCGTACCGGCCTGTATCGATTGGAAGGATCGGCAACCCTTCTTGCCTCGCGCGGAGAGGGGGGCTGGCGTATGATATTAAACAACTCCGAGGAAAAATCAGGCTGCAATGACCGGCATCTGTGGTCTAATCGGCCCCGAGTCGCAGGACCTCGAAAAAAAGGCCGGGAGAATCCTCTCGTCGATGCGAAGCCGTGGAACCGATTCCCGGATCTTCTCTCGGAACACAAGCAATCATGAACAAGTAATCATTGGAATGTGCGATTTTTCCGCAAACCATTCCTTCGAGAAGACAGTTGTCCCAATCGCTCTCGACGGAACTTTCTTTAGAGATAGCCAGGACGAGAAACCGACCGAGCCAGCAGGGCCTGGCCGCCTGGTTCAGACTCCAGGAGCCTTCTCTTTCCTAACCTTCCGGAAGGACCGCCTCGTTGTAGGAAGAGACATCGTGGGACAGAAGCCTCTCTATTTCGGACACACCACGGAAGGAACTCTTGCATTCGCCAGTCTTTCGTCCCCACTAAAGGAGATCGGGGTAAACAAACCCGAAGCTGTTCCGCCCGGGAGCGTGATGTCCGCATCTTCAAGTGAGGACATTGAGACACAGGACTTCGCACTTCAGCCTCTCCAAGAAAGCCCAACATCTGAAGAAGAAGCACTCCAAGAGCTGGAAGCGTTATTCAGAGAAGCAGTCGGAAGAACTCTACCTCGAAAAGCTGGGATCGCGTTCTCAGGAGGACTTGACAGTGGGCTCGTCGCCAAAGAGTCGATCTCCCATGGGCTAGAACCAGAATTGATCTCAGTTGGCCTCAGGGGTCAAGAAGAACTGAAGCACGCGACTCATGTCGCGGAGAACTTGGGGCTTCGGGCAACGGTGAAAGAGTTGTCAGAGAAAGAAGTTCTCGATGCCCTACCGAACGTTGTGAACACCATCGAGACCACCGATCCAGTCATCGTTGGGATTTCGGTTCCGATCTATTTTGCTTGCGCAAAGGCGCAAGAGATAGGTCTCAAGTTTCTCGCGGCTGGCCAGCTTAGCGATGAAATGTTCGGCGGTTATGGACGATTCGAGGACATCGCGCTTGAGAACCGAGAGGGTGACTTGGAAAAAGAAATGTTCGCGAGCTATGTCGCCGCTTCGGCCAACGATTTCGATCCCGGGGACAAACTAGCTGTAGCTGCTAGGCTTGAACTCTGCTGTCCATTCGCCTATCTTCCACTCGTAAGATATGCCCTCAAACTTCCGGTATCCTTGAGAGTTAAGAAGACGAACGGCCTAGTTATTCGAAAATACATTCTAAGAAAGCTCGCCGCAAAACTGGGTTTGCCAGAGAGTGTTTCTGATCGACCGAAGAAAGCCGTTCAATATTCGAGTGGGGTCCAGAGGGTATTGTTGAAAGAAGCAAAGCGTAGAGGAAAAACTCCGAGCAAGATGCTTGAATCATTCGTGACCTAGTGTGGAAGACTTATCCAGCAGAGAAGCGACCACGCGGCAACGATAGAAATGGCCAAACCAATTGCTCCGAAAGCAATCCATCCTCGATCATTGTTAGCCGGGGGTCTCGGGGTCTTTGCAAGCTTGCTGGCCATAGGCTGGGCGTTGTTCGCCTACAATCTTCCCTCGAGCGTCAATCTCTCGTCAAACCAACCTGTCGATCTGATGCTTGCACAATTCGGCGTGGCTTTCATCGTATTAGTTGGGAGCGGACTAATGCTCGCAAGATACACGCGGTTTGGCGGAGCAGTCAATGTTCTCGGAGGTCTCGCTACTTTCGGTATCGGAGTTCTTTATGCTCGCAGCTTGGAAACAGCGGCACGAGCCGCCAGTCTTCATGGTCTCTCAATCCAGTTCAGCCAATATTACTCGGCGCCACTAGTCATACCAGTGGACCGTCTAGTCGCCACCCTGCTAGTGGTCCCAGTTTTTCCAATAGCAACACTCTTGGTTATCAGCGGTCTCGGATCTCTCGCAACATATCGCATGCACAGACCACGCAAGGTCGAGCCTGAAGCCAAGCCGGCGTCCGCCCAGACAACGAATAAATAGAGTTTTCAGAGGAGAGTTCTCCGACATATCATGCCGAATGAAATGAACAATTCTAGAGTCTTGGCAACCCAGCCCGCTGACCCGAAAACAGCTAACAACCATTTTGCATCCAAGCTAGCTTTCGAAACAGACCCGTCAGACGTCTACAACGACATCAATAACAAAATCTCAGGAATAATAGTCGTCGACGCCAGAACCCCGGAGAGCTACGCGAGAGGGCATGTACCTGGCGCGATCAACCTTCCTCATCGAACCATTGACGCCTCCTCAACTCAAGCCATTCCCAGGAACAAGGTCATCGTAACATACTGTGACGGCGTCTTTTGCAACGCGTCCACGAAGGCGGCCGCGAAGCTCACAGCACTTGGCTTCAAAGTCAAAGAGATGCTTGATGGGATGGACGGTTGGAAGAAAGAAGGCTATCCGACTGAGGAAACAAGAATACAAGTCACCGTCCCGACAGTCTAGTAGAATTACATAGACGCCCTTCAATCATTCAATCCAACCAGACTCTGATAGCATAACACAGAAAAGCATCGGGGCTTTCGGCTCCGTGTTTAGGGGCCGTCGTCTAGCTTGGTCAAGGGGATTGACCCCGCCCAGAGGATACCAGAGTCCAATCGTGGACGGTGACCCTGGGGCGCTGGCGACCCCGAGAAATCGGGGCCAGAGGTCGTGGGTTCAAATCCCACCGGCCCCCCCACAACCATTTAACTAAACCCTTAAATTCTGGCTTTTCTGTTACCATTTTATAACCAAACACAAACGACCTTACTTCTTAATTTTTTACG
>CAYRXJ010000030.1:0-12425 GCA_964428235.1 uncultured Candidatus Bathyarchaeia archaeon
ACTCGGAAGATGACTTCCAAGGACCCCGTGATTAAGGGCTCGCTACCCGCCCCTGCACTAACGATCACCTAGACCATTGGTGCCGTTGTTGTGGCATACAAAGTTCTCGAAAGCGATGGCGTAACACAACTCCCCACAGGACTTAGACTGAACTCAACGGTCCTTGCTAAGGTCTTCCTCGGAACCATAGTTAACTGGAATGACCCTGCGATTGCCCAACTAAACCCATCACTCGCGTCGGTTCTGCCAAATCACTCGATAACCGTTGTCCATAGGGCAGACGCGTCCGGGACCACGTTCATTTTCACGGGGTATCTCAACAGTGCCCCTAACGGGGTGTGGACACTAGGGCAGGGAAACAGTGTGGCCTGGCCTGGCGGACTAGGCGCGGTAGGGAACTCAGGGGTCGCTGGTGTGGTTCTTGGGACAAAGTACACTCTCGGATACGTCGAGTTTGCTTATGCATTGACGAATCCTATGCAATACTCATACATTCAAAACTCGGATGGGACAACTTTCGTTCAACCTTCTTTGGCAAACGTCACCTACGCCGTGAAAAATGCAACATATACGGCAACATTGCCGCAAGGGAACCAATCCTGGACCGGAGTGAGCTTGCTAAATGCTAAGGGTGCGAATTCGTATCCAATTGTTAGCTTCACTTACTTGCTTGTTTACCGAGACCTGAACACGATCCCCGGAATGACGTTGAACAAAGCAAAAGCGCTAGTTGACGTCTTGTGGTACACCGTTCACGATGGACAAGCGTTTGGACCGCTCTTGGGATATGTTCCCCTAATCGCCGCCGTCATCATGATAGACGAAACGTCGATCAGATCAATGACTTTCAACGGACAATCACTACCAACGTGAGTGATTGCTCAAGGAATCATACGCGGTTCAACTAGTCAAACTGTAAATCGACCTCAGATACCAGTCGCGGGACCCAAGGTTTCCCACGGGAAGCTCTTGTGATGTTTGAAATATTCGACCAGCCCTCCTTCTCGCATTAGACCTCGTAAGAAGTCTGGCACCTTAAGCGCTTGGAATGTCTTGTCATCCTTAGTCGTAACAGTCCAGTCTTGGAGGTTAACTGATATCTCGTCAAATTGTTTGACGTGTTTAGTTATTCCCGGGACCTCGAGTGCTGGCAGTCCTATGGCGAAACTGTTTCTGTAGAATATTCTCGCGAAACTCTCCGCGACAACAGCGGCGACGTTAGAATACTTGATCGCTACCGGCGCTTGCTCTCTACTCGACCCGCCACCAAAGTTCTTCCCCGCAACGAAAATGTCTCCTGGTTTGACTTTCTTGTAGAACTCTGGATCGAACCCGTACATCGCATACTTTGCCATTTCAACGGGATCGTTAGTTCGTGCCTTGAAGCGGAATGGAATTATGATATCGGTGTTCACGTCGTCTGGCCAAACCCATGTTCTCCCACGGATTATCGTGGAGGGTTGCTGGAGGGTCACAGGAAACTCCTTGGATCAACAATACGCCCTTCAAGAGCGGAGGCCGCCGCAGTCGCGGGCGAGGACAGATAGATCTTTGATGAAGTCGCGCCCATGCGTCCCGTGTAGTTCCTAGGTGATGTGGAGAGACAGGTTTCGTTTTCGCCGAGAACCCCTAAGTGTGTCCCGACGCATGCGCCACAAGTTGCGTTTGTGAAGACGGCCCCTGATTCCAGAAATGTTTCTGCCAGCCCGTCGTGAATGGCTTTCTCGTAGACTTTTCTCGATGCTGGGGTAATAATGCAGCGAGTCCCGGCCTTAACTTTGTGGCCCTTGAGTATTCTGCCAACTACTTGTAGGTCCTCGTATCGTCCGTTTGTTGACGACCCGATGAACACCTCGTCGAGGTGAGCGTCTCCAAGTTCGCTTGCCGTCCGAACCTTGCTCTCGTTTCCGGGACCCCACACCTGGGGCTCCAACGTTCCCAGATCAATATCGTACTCGTCTTTGTAGCGGGCTTTTGCTCCAGCGTGGACCTCGAACAGTGGCCGCCGATCGACAGATCTCATGTATTCCTGAGTCAAAGCGTCGATTTCGAAGATCGATAGCTTGCAGCCACATTCCATCGAGTTGTTGCTGATGCATGCTCTGGATTCGATTGAGACATTCTTGACACCAGGACCCTTCCACTCCAGAGACTTGTAGTTCCCACCATCTTCACCAACCATTCCGATGAAGTGGGTGATGATGTCTCTTGCATAGACGCCTTTCTTGAACTGGCCCGTGACGTTGATTTTCACTGATTCTGGGACTCTTACCCAGAGTTTGCCGCTAGCCCATACAGCAGCCATCTCAGAACTCCCAATGCCCGTAGCGAACGCTCCAATAGCCCCCGCCTGACATGTGTGAGAGTCTGCACCGAACAAGATCATTCCTGGGACGGCATGGGTCTCGAGAAGATGCTGGTGAGATATGCTCCCCTCCACCAGCCTGACTCCATGCTGCTTGGCGAATTCCCGGATCAAAATGTGGAGATTCGCGACTTTTTCGTCGGGAGCAGGAAAACTATGATCGATCACCAGATGTATCCGCTTAGGGTCCCATACCTTCTGGACCCCCATTTCTCGGAAGACCTTGATCGCCAAGGGACCCGTACTATCCTGGGCCATGGCCATGTCGGCTGGAACAACAGCGATCTCACCTGCATGATGGACAGTCTTACCATCACCCGCTCTAATGCTGATTATCTTCTCAGCGAACGAGAGAGAATCGTCATTGAGAATGGTCTGCGACATTTCGAGTCCCCGCTAGGAAATGGTAATTGTTAAGCCTATTCCGAATCCTCTGCTCCATGCCGGACCTTCACAGCAACGCCGACCTCGAAACTCTGCATCTCAACCGCGTTGAAGAATGACCGGCCAACAGCCAACAAACGGTCTCGCTTGTCAACCACAAGAACCTCTTCCTGAGGCCGTATCTCTGGATCGACACCGATCACATGTTTGGCAAACACGTTTCCACCTTTTCTGATGAAAGGCTCGACTCCGGGCGTGACCTTTACTCTGAGCTTTGGAGCTCGGAAAATCCGTTTCAGCGCCAGACCCCCATAAACAGTTAGGGCAAGCATTCCATCTTTCGGACGATATGTGGCCAACAACTTTCCGTCGCTGAAAATATGGCGAATGCGATGAGTATTCGGTGAACGAACGATCAGAATCGATGGCGGAAAGGCCTTCTCGGCACCCTTTCCGAACTGGTATGCGGCCACTGCGCGGATTCTCCGGAGTTCGTGAAGCTGGGGCTTGACAGGTTCGATGGGCATGACTTGGTCCGATAGCTAATTAAACGGGATCAGAGCCTATTTCTACTGTTTCTCCCAAGCGAGGGATTCTGTCAAGCTTTGGATTGTGAGGTTTGCGGGAGCAATATCATCGGTAAGCCCGCTCGATCGCTCGTTGAAGGAGCAACCCTCATCGTTTGCCAGGAATGCGCGAGCCTCGGCAAGGAACTCCCTGGATTTCCTGAAAGAAGACGCAAGACAGCTGCGCCAGGACCCGTTCAGTCTCACAATCGGCCTCCACTCGAAAGCCTCCCAAAGGCCGTTGAGGATTCTGATCTAGTGGAGGACTATGCTGAGATCGTGAAGGAGGGAAGAGAGAAGCTGGGTCTTTCCCAGACAGAACTTGCTTTCAAAGCCAAGGAAAAAGTGACCGTCATTCAAAAGATCGAGCTAGCCAAGATACTTCCAACAATGCGGTTGACCAAAGAACTGGAGCACATCCTCCGTGTCAAGCTCCTCGCACCAAGAGGAGATCTCGAGACCACAACTGTCCCGGTTAAGCAGGCGGGGCCAAGAGAACTAACCCTCGGCGATATTGCACTGGTAAAACACAAGGAAACGAGAGCCAAGTAACTCGACCGCGATTCCTCACCAGAACGCCGTAAAGCGTTATCTACCTACTAGGAAGCCGAAGAAACCCATGGCTTCCTTAGGCCAAGCGAAGACCCTAGGTGGAGTAGGCTCAATTCTCGTCCTGTTAGGCGCAGTTCCGAGTGTAGGATTCGTCCTAGCCATCGCGGGTTTCATCATGATACTAGTAGCTGTAAAGAACGTCTCGGAAACTGTCAATGAACCGAAGATCTTCAACGATATGATCATTGCCGTTGTAACGGCAATCATCGGGCTAGTCGTATTCGGGCTGGTAGTTGTTGCCGCGATATCATCGTTCATTAATATCGGCGCATTAGGAACCACTCCTGCACCAGGAACAGTTCCTGCAGGGCTTATCAGCGGCATAGTTTTGCTCGTTGTCGGTCTCTTTCTCTTGTGGATCTTCTACTTGGTATCAGCCATATTCTTGCGAAAGAGTTACGATAGAATTGCAATGAGATTGAATGTGAACATGTTCAAGACAACGGGACTCCTCTATCTTTTCGGAGCCGCTCTTACGATCGTAATTGTAGGAATCTTGATTCTACTAATCGCTGAGATTCTTCAGATAGTCTCGTTCTTTTCGATTCCTGACCAACTTCCATCGGCTATGCCGCCCCAACAAACATGGGGACAACCTCCAGCACCTCCGATGCCCCCTTCTCAGGCCCCAACACAATAGAATCTCATAGAACAAATCCTCGTTACACAGCGATTATCTAGCCCACGGGAAGTTCTGGGCTTAGTCCCACGATAATCATCCTTTGAAGTTTGAAAGTAGGAAGATGTAGAATTAACGAGGTAGAAAGAGAAACCCGAGTTTGTAGAACTTGAGGATAAGAGCTCTCCCCCTAGCAGTCCCCGAAGAGGCGCTTCTCCGGGACACCGACAGGAGACGATCCAAAAAGGGTCTTCTCGGAGGGACTGAGGAAAGAATCGTCTTCGCCAAGACGATTTTCTTACCTTTTCTCGATTTCACCTATCGATTTCCGGCCCAAAAGAGACTGATGTCGAAAGAGACTGTTATCAGCGAAGGCCGTTCAACGCTCTTGGCGTTGAGAGAAGCTGATCTCGGCTTCGACCCCAAACTAGTATCGCTGATCCCATTACTGGGTGAAATGGAGGATGGTTCATCCTCGATCATCGATGGTGTCGACTCAACCTTGCTTGTGAGTGAGAGGCTTACCGAGCTCAAAGACATCCTGAGAGACTATGAAATACAATCGGAGGAGAGGTCAAAACAGTACGAAACCCTTCCCGAGGAAAGTCCCACGAAGGAGATACTGAAGGAAAACATCGAGTTTCTAAGAAAGACAAAATTGCTGCGATGGAAGATGTTCGCTGACGGGCTCCGGCTTCCCCAAAAACTGGATCTTGATTCCCTGGAGCTGTTGGAGGGGACCCTGTTCTATCTCCCCTATTTTGTCTCTAAGTTGTCAAGCGGTGGAGGGCCACGGTTTCTGGTCTGGAATCATGTCGGGAAGGAAGACGATACCATCGCTGATGAACTGACCAAGAACCACAAGTTTCGAGCCCTAGTTGAGGCGCACGCCCTTGACCAACAAATTGAACACCCTTACAATGATATAGGGGAACAGGCTCTGTCTCATCGATACTGAACATGGCCTATTGCTGGAAATGCGGCGCGCAACTGGTCGAGAACACTTCATTCTGTCATGGTTGCGGGGCGGCCGCGAAACCTTCCGCGACTGCAACTCCGCAAGGGCAAACGGGATTTGACCTCCTGAGAGATGACAAAGGATTCCAGGATCACTGGCTCAAACGAGTAATCGCATACGTCATAGATGTCGTCATAGTATCGGTGGCACTGCTAGTTGTCGCGATCGCTTCCGCGTTCCCTGCGCTACTCGGAGTGCTCTTTGCCCAGACATTCTCCTTTGCATGGCTCTGGGGATTCTGGTTCGGCGGACTTGCGCCACTAATCATTCTCGCATACTTTGTCCTTGCTGAAGGACTGTTTGGGCGGACTATTGGAAAGGAGGCGATGGGTCTCCGAGTTGTCAGAGTTGACACCAAGCGGTTGGATCTATGGTCTTCCCTCGTAAGGAACATCTCCAAGATCGTCTTCATACTACTCATCTTAGACGTAGCCGTCGGTCTTGGAACTTATGGAGATGGCCGACAGAAATACAGCGACCGATACATCGGAACCTCGGTCGAAACCACGAACGCTCGCAGGATCGTCACCTGATAGAGTGTAGAAAACCCCTCCAAAGTACGGTCAACGATCTCTCTTCACACTTATAATCGTGGCACCCGGTGCGAAAACTCGCATCATTGCCCATGAAATCGCAAGCTAGGAACCGAAGTCGAAAAGACCGAAGGAAGCAACGGCCTCGAGAAATTTTCGAAGACGGTTTGGAGACTCCCTTGCTTGAGAATGCGATCGATGCAAGTACGGTGCGCTAATTCTTCAGTTTGATTGGCGTAATGTAGGATTTCAGGACCATCCCTCGGAGTCTGCTACCAATTTTCGCGATGACGCCGGGGGCGTCTGTGCCGATCTTACAAATTAGCGATTGCACAAAGAGTGCTAAGGATTCGATTTCTATGACATCTCCCTGAAGTCCCGAGGCTCTGACGGCGTTTTCTGCCTGAGCCTTGTCAGCCCCGATCACCACTACCCTGTCGAACGGATATTTTCGCCATGAAAGAATTCGTCCCCGTTGCTTGTCTTCCATTTCTACAGAAATATTCTCCCCCTCGATTCCAGTGATCGACATCATCATCGGAAAATAGTCTACGAACCCATTTTCGTCCAGAATATCGCGCGCAGACCTGGCTTGCCCATCCGCGAGCTGCGCCCTCATCCTGTGAAGCGGATAGAGCGCGTCTTTCGGCGATGGCTGCTGGACTCCGATGTCTAGGTAAACCCCATATCCGATCCGACCCGCACCTGAGACAAAACCTCTGACTGCATCCCATTTTTCGAGGCTAGCAAGAGACTTCGAGACCTCTCCGAATTCTTGTTTGAGCATGTTGAGAAACGCGTCCGCGTCCTCTCCCTTGGCTCTAACTTGGAGCCATTGATCCATCAGGGCGAAGTCGGAGACAACGTTGAGACCCTTCGCTTTTATGGCGAGAATTCTTCCAAGAGCGTGTGAGCCTTGTTTGAGGGCTTGGGATGGGATCTTCTCTGCTAGAGTGGCGATGCGCCACTCTTCTGGCACGTGTTGGTTGCTCCGGAGAAATACTCTCGTGATTTATGGAGCGAATGCCGCGGGCCGTTCTTGGAGTTCGGATTCTAGTTTCCGCGAGAGATCCTCGAGAACTTGAACAGTCCGTGAGTTGTCCTCGCTGACTAGTTGTCCGTTACAACCACTACAGCGAAACGCTGACTCCATTGCTTCTTCGAAGGTGACTCTGACGGTGAGGCACCCTTTGCACAGGAAGAAGCTGTGTCCCTTTTCGTATTCGAGCCGTGTTCGCATCTTTTCCAAAGCCTTCTTTTTCCGGCTTCGGACGAACGCGTCTAACTGGTCCGGTTGAAGCTTCCAGTGATAGATGAACCAGCCCGTTTTCTCATCACGGCTACGAACGACAGTGACGAGCGCGTGATTGTATAGCTTGTAGAGAACCCGCCGGGCCGTGTTCAGCTTCACATTCGCGTTGGTAGCGATAATATCGTCGGTTGTCGTTCCGGCGTTGGATAGCGCTTGGACGACACTTAGAGCTTCTTGGCCTCCGAAGAAGCTTGCCAGTCGTGCTAGATCATCATGATTAGAACCCATTACCTGAGAATTCCCTCGTGGATACTGTATATTGTGCGCCTCTCCAATTTAATCTATTAGCCACGAAACATCCCCGCTCTCGCTCCATGCGACGTGTAATCGTGCTCAGAATAGGTCACAGGGTCTTCCGGGACTCGCGAGTGACAACCCACGTATGCCTAACGGCGCGAGCTCTCGGCGCCGACGGCGTTATCGTAGCAGACAGGCAAGATAAGACTGTGGAAGCAACTATCCGAGAGGTATCCAAGAAATTCGGCGGAGCATTTTCGATCGAGTCTGGAAAACCCTGGAAGAAAACGATAAGAGAATGGACCGCCAAAGGTGGAAAGATTGTTCATTTGACCGCGTATGGGCTCAGATTGCCTGATGTTATTCCCGAGATTAATTCGATTGACAACGATATCCTAGTAATCGTGGGATCGGAAAAAATGCCTGCGGAAGTCTTTAGGCTCGCTGACTGGAATGTGTCTGTGACAAACCAGCCAATGAGCGAAGTCGCCGCTCTCGCGGTCTTTCTCGACTGGCACCTACAACATAGCGCCTTCGACAAGGCCTTTCCGAATGGCCAAGTCCAGATCATCCCCTCGACAAAAGAAAAAAGGATCGAGCTGATCGCGTAAGACCTCTGTAGTTACAAGATTATGACTGCACTCTCTGTGTCATAGAAAGCAGCCATACTCTCTGCTTCTTCACCGACCGCTCTCTTTTGAGCTCGGCTTAGTCGAGAAAAAGGCCGCACTCTGACTTCTGTCAGGTTTTTCTTCCGAGCTAGTTCCCAAGTTCCGCCTGCAAGTCCGTCGATTAGCAGGACGGGCGCATTGCCTTCGAGTTTTCGGAAAACTTTCAGCCGATTTTCTTGGGAGATGAACTCTTCACGCGGATGATAGAACATCACATAACAGTCCCAACTCGGTAGGAGCCTCACTGAGTGACCTGGTTCTGTCTCAAAGATCTGATCTATATCGTCTTTCAGAACCCATCTCTGTTGATGACTGAAATCGACCTCTTCCAACTCATTCCCCACGTGTTGCATGATCGTTTTCGCCTCGTCGGGTCGCAGACCCCACCAGTGGCCAATGTCGTGATGATCAGCGGGACCGTAAGTCGAGAAGAATTGTCGAAGAAGAATTTTCCATGCGGTTGACCCCTCTGGTTCTTTCCATTTTCCGATCCATTGATCGGGTCTGACGAAGGTAACCTTGGATCCTTGGCTGGGTCCGAAGCAAAGGTATCCGTGGACGGCAGCCGGTTGGAGGAGATTCCCCCATCCAGAGAGCATGTGTTTTCGTGCACTCGCGCTCATGCGGAGATGTTTGGCGACTTCCTCGCCAAGTTGCTCCCTGGTTAGGGTGCGGCCATCAAGCGATTCGCGGATCTCATCAGTGATTCTCTCTCTTTCTTGTTCGGTAATTTCCGGGGTGAGCCAATCGCGCTTGTAAGAGAAGGTTGTTTTTCGAGCGGCAACATAGGTTGGCAGATCCGATGAGGCGATTAGGTGAAGTGTCCCGCGCATACACCACGTCTTCACGATCGACCGATGGCTCCATAGAGCATCCAGGACATCTTCCCTTGTGATGCCGTCGACTCTTGCCCAAAGTGCAAGGGCTGCGTAGGTCAGGACCTGAGCTTGAACACCGCAGAGATCGGAGACCGTTTTTACGAGATCCTTTTTCGAGGCTCGCTTGTCAAGGTGGTGCTTTGACAGCCGCCATGCGTTCACCTGGGCTCGGGTGAGCTGCACGGTCATGCAAAGAGATGACCGGAGTTGATTGAAAAATTGTGCCGTTCATAACGTACAAGTCCTTCTACAGGCCGAAACTTCTCGAAGGGGTCCCTCGAGTCATGGCTGAAGGATGGGTTGACGAGCGCGACAAGGCGATCCTCGAGACTATCTTCTACTGCGAAGTCTGCAATATGATTCTGGAACCCGGAGATGTGGATATCGAACGCCACAAGAAGGACCTACCACACCACAAGATGCGAAAAGTGCTCATTGTTCGGTGCGGACATTGCGGAAACATCGTCACAGACAGCTCCGCGCAGTACAGTCCTCATCTGAACCGGTTCTGGTGCAAGAACTGTCTCTCCGACAAATCCACGCACAGAGAATTCTATGGATAGACAAACGAAAGAACTGCCTTTATACTCGATCTCGAAAACCTCCTCTCCATCCCACGATGATGCTTGCTTGAACGTTGACCTTGTGAGAAAGCAGATTCCAGTCACTTCTCGAAGGGCCTACTTCGATAATGCGGGCACCGGTCCACCCTCGATACCAGTTCTCAACGCAATCAATGAGTACATGGCTGACTGGCGCGAATATGGGGAGAACTGGGAAGAATGGCTACCACTAATCATCGAGTCTCGCCGGCTTTTTGGAAAAATGATCGGCGGAGCAACACTGGACGAGGTTGGCTCGGTCCCGAACGTGTCCACAGCTCTCACGGGGTTAGCAAGCAGTCTGCACTACAAACCTGGAGGAAACGTAGTCATCAGCGAGTTGAACTTTCCAACCAATATCTACCTCTGGCATCTCCAGAAGAAACACGGGAGAGCCAAGGACGTTCGATTGCTCCACCGCGATAACAACGGAATCGTTCCACTCGAACAATGGGAAAAGGCGATAGATGACAACACGTCGGTAGTTTCCGTTGATTATGTTTCTTGGACAAATGGTTGTAGAGAGAAAATTCGCGAGATTACGAAAATAGCCCACGAACATAATGCGTTCGTCATTGCTGACTCCTTCCACTCATTAGGGGTTTTTCCTCTTGACGTCAAACAGGATGGCGTTGACGCGCTGGTTTGCGGCATGTACAAGTGGATGCAGGGACCACACGGTGCAGCTTTCGTCTACACAAAGAAGGATCGGATAAAGGACTTCGATCCTAACTACATTGGATGGCATGGTGTCAAGGATTCTGTCGCTCATAGACTGATGATCCAAGAGGGCCTCTTCGGAAAACCCTTCAACATCGAAGAAACAATACCCGCCCCGGACGCCACCATGTTTGAAGGAGGCAGCTGGGGCGTAATATCGATCGTCGGAGCCAAGGCCGCCCTAGAATTCGCTTTGAAGCATGATCAAGCTGAAAGATCTCACCGAGTGCTCAAGGTCACAGAACGCTTGATCGAGGGATTGAAGAAAAAGGGACGCAAGTTCCAGACTCCGTTACAATCTGACAGAAGAAGCGGCATAGTCGTCTTTGAAGATCCCGAACCAGGCCAGACATACGAGCGACTGAAGAAACAGAACATAACTGTCGCAAGTAGGGTCAACGCCCTCCGAGCCTCTCCACACTACTACAACACCGAAGAAGAAATCGACAAGCTCCTCGCCGCGCTCTAAACCTTTGAAAATCGTGGTTGTCAACAACTACAAGCAACCGGACCAGCTTGAGCGAGCAGTCCAGAACATAGAGAAATCCACTAGACATCCAATCCAGAGGATAGACTATCGCGAGTCCGACCTCCAAGGGCGGGTTAGAAAATCTAACCCCGATCTGGTGATTCTAACCGGATCGAGCGCCTTGCTTTCAAAACCAAGAACACGTGAACTGTTCCAGCCTGAAATGCAGCTCGTCCGCGAGGCCGAGTTTCCAGTTTTTGGAATCTGTTATGGGCATCAGATCATAGGGTCAGCTTTCGACACACCGATGCGCGATATTGGCGAAATGGTCCGCAGATACGAACAGGTAAGAGTGATCAACCAACATCCCTTGTTCGATGGCTTGCCTTCTGATCTGGTTGTTGCGGAGTCCCACCGTCAGGAATTGTTGAGTGTCCCTCCAGATTTTCAACATTTGGCCCAGTCATCCTCGACGAACATCGAGGCGATTGCACATCGATCAAGGCCAATATTTGGGGTTCAGTTTCATCCTGAACGATCAAGCGATGATCATCCACACGGACGGATGATTCTCCAAAATCTTCTGAAAATTATCTAGTGTAGCACTATTCGATAGTCGAGAACCATTGCGAGAAAGACGATGGCGAGGTATGGGCTGGAAAATTTGAAAGCCGTCCAAGCCTGGGCTTTGGTCGGGTTAAACGCGAGTTTCAGATCTAGTATGAGCATTCCGAGACCCAGCGCTCCGGCAATTACGAGATAGATGATGCCGAACGTTCCTAGGGGAACGAATATGAGAGATGACGGAACCAACAGGGAGGTATTGATCGCAATATACTGGGCCGCCCTCTTGTCTCCAACCACAACAGGAAGCATCGGAATTCCGGCCTTAGAGTAGTCTTTCGCAGCTCGTAGCGCGAGACTCCAGAAGTGGCTGGGGGTCCAAACGAAAACTAGAAGGGCCATCAACCAAGGTGCTATCGCACTGACGTTGCCGGTTGCCGCGGCCCATCCTGCTAATGGAGCGCAACTCCCTGCAGATCCTCCAAGAACAATATTGAGAGTGGTTCGGCGCTTCAGATACTTCGTATAGAAGCCCACATAGATCGCGGCGCCCAAGAATATGAATAGACTAGCCCAGAGTGAAAGAAGCCATAACGACAGTCCAACCCCAGCAGCAACCAAGATCAACCCAAATGCCAAGGCGTTCTTCGGTGAGACTTCACCCATGGGGATTGGTCTTCGACTTGTGCGGCCCATGCTCTGATCGATGTCTCTGTCGAGATAGCAGTTTAGTGCTCCAGCTCCACCAGATGAGAGTGTTCCGGCGACCAAAACGATGATGAGATTGAGAAGATTGATGCCCCGAGTCGCCACTAGAAAGGCCATTAGCGCAGTAAAGTCCAGAAGAAAGACGATCTTTGGCTTTGTGAGTTCGA
>CAYRXJ010000031.1:0-12344 GCA_964428235.1 uncultured Candidatus Bathyarchaeia archaeon
TTCGAATCGTCGGCCGCTTGATCTGGGTCGAACGCCTCTAGAGGGACCCATCTGTTCTTCAAGGTTCCTTTAATCCACGCACCGTCGCCGTCAATCCAATCGATGACTCCTTCGATGGTCTCGCCACTCATCAGTGTTACTTTGACGTTGTCACCCGGTTTCGGGAGAGCCATCGTGATCCAAGAGTCTCAATGTAGGCTCAAATTAAAGCCTAACCGTCAAGCATGGTTGAAGGTCGCGATAACTGGCTTGGTTCGCTTGTCTTCAGTGCTGGGTAAGGGTTAGGACAGTGCGACTCAAAGGGGTTCGACATAGCCAAACCCCTCACGGATTATTCGTCGCACTTGTTCCGCTATCTCCTCTGTGTTCTTGTCAAGGAAGATTTTGACGACATGACCTTTCTCAGTCTCATACCGCAAACCCTCTTTGCGGAACTTTTCTAGCGCATCGTTCAAAGTAAAATGATTCCCGAAGGTCGCGATTACCATTGCATTGTTGTTCTTCTTGCCTCCAATCCGAATCTTGGATTTTCTCAACCCCTCGGCTAGACCGTACGCCATAGTGCTCCCTCTTTGTTTGCTGATCTCTGGGTGCTATATGGATTAGGTCAGGCTGCTAGTTCGATTATCCGATTCTTCATCGAGGGCCTCTTTCCTAGGACTCGGCCGAGTTCAACTGTGACAACCCTTCTTCTCGCTCTTTCTCCAGCGTACCATCTGTTCACTTGACTTTCACCATATTTTCTTCGGAAGAGAGCGAAGACATGGTCCAGTTTTCCTTGATTTATCCCACCCATTCCTTCGAAAAGGATCTCTCCGACGTCGACCTCGACCCTCGGAGTCTTCCTCACGTTTTTCCACCAATCCGAGTTTTCATGCGCAAGAAAGAATAATTTGCCCTCTTCAAATACAAACCAGAGTTCTACCGTCCGCGATAGGCCAGTTCGTCGTCCTTTAGCGGTCAAATTCAGGTAGGGCATTTCCTCGAGAATAATCTCACTGGTCAACACTCGGGTTTCCCGGCAATCATTCGAGAAGGTTGTTTGATGGTTATAACTTTGAGGGGGCGTTGACTTGGATCTGCTCTTAGGTTCCAACCGCCTCAGGATCCGAAGGGACAACAATTGTTTGTTTTTCCGGGTAGTAAGACAGATCTTCCGTCAGAAGATCGGTAGATATTGATCCTGTGAATAGTCTCCCATCCCGAGCTGCCCTCATGACCTATCTCGATTGTTACGATTTCCGCAAGAGGGTCTCTGTCAATTTGCCAAACCACGAAGTTCAAAGTATCTCCGTTGGGTAGTTTGCTCACAAATCGGGCCTTGTGGTTCCGACCTTCGGCCATTATGACCGGGGAGAGACTATCTTCTTTGATAATCGTTGTCACGAATTCCTTGGGTAAGTTTTGCCCAGGTGATAACTTCGAATGGGCTCATTCGGGGCCAGTCTGATTTCAAGACAAAACAACCGTTAGCTATTTACAGGCCCCTCAGTCGGGTCTGGTTATCACAAATGAGCGCTTCAGATCTCAAGGCCCAAAAAGGTGACACCGTGTCAGTGCATTATCTCGGACGGTTTCCCGGCGGGAAGGTCTTCGACACGTCTATGGAAAAGGAAGCAAGATCAGCGGGACTCTACAATCCCGCCAGAGACTACAAGCCCCTCCAAGTCATTCTCGGCACAGGAAAAGTCATCCAAGGTTTTGACGAGGCTTTGATCGGGATGAAGATAAACGAGGAAAAAGAAGTAACAATTCCTCCAGAGAAGGCCTACGGAAAGTCTGGTGGTCACCCTATGGTCGGCAAGACCCTTCAGTTCAGACTCAGAGTGACGAATATCAAACGACCTTAAGCCAAATCGAACTTCGACCACCATCACAAGCAGTCAAGCTTCCCGTAATTGGATTACACTGGTAACACAATCAGTAGAAACCCCAGACTCTTGGTTGGACTAGCTTGAAGCATGAGTCTAGTAGACATCCTAATCTCGATAGGAAGCGCAGGGCTTGCAGTCTTTAGCCTCCCAACCGTTCTGAACAAGAATTCTCAGGTCCCCAGAAGAACAGCCAGCATTCCTTCCGCTTCGATTCTAACATACTTTGTGCCTCTATTTGCGATTAGCGGATTGATTATTACCTCGTTAACGATAGCGGGTCAGGCTCTTGTATGGTGGCTCATAGTCGTCTTCAGGCCCGTAAGAGGGACAAAGTAGAAAGAGAGAGTGGTGCGGCCGCCGGGATTTGAACTCCCGAGCCGTTGTTTTGACGGCTTCCCGGGTCGTTGGGTTGGAAGCCCACTGGACGCCGAGCGTGGCAATGTCCTAGACCAGGCTAGACTACGGCCGCTGGAGAAGTCAGCGAATTCAATCTCTTTTCTGCCTTACTATTGGCGGCCAATTCTTCCAGTGCCGGATCGCATCAGAAACGGGGTCAACCAGAGACAAGGAATTGCTAGTCTTAAGAATCCGGATGCTTTTGCCTGAATGTTTTGAAAATAGTCCCAGTTGAACATGACCTATCTCGCGTGCGTGAATATCTCAACGAGCGCAGTCTTCAGATCGGAAGAATCCTCCCGGTCAACGATACTCAATTAGCCGAATTCTTCCCAACGGGCACAAGCTTTGTTGTGCAATCAGGAAGAGCTGTTGACGCTCTCTTCACTTACAACGCGGGTAGAGAGAAACAGTCTCCAACAGCTAGGTTCCGGGTGGTAACTGACTCAATTGTTGGATTGCGGGAGCTACCGGGATCGTTGAGGAAGCCTCGGTTACTGGGGAGAAGATGTTTCTCCGGACAAACGTTTTCGGGTATGACAAGAAGCGACTCCAAGCATTCAAGGCTCTGGGATACGAGGTGGGTGCTTCATTGCCCGGAGTTGTTTCGCTGGACGGACACCGCTTCGATTATCATCTTCTATACAAGGATCTCAAGTCAAGATACAAGCCTAGCCTAGGAAGAGGCTACGCGAAGCCAGGCCTGTACAAACCCGGTGGAGTAGAGAAAGCAAAGGACCCGAAATTGAAGATCAGAGGATACAGATCCGAGGACAGGGCAATTCTCGACGGGATTGCCGCCCAGCAAAACGTAATTCGAGGAATTGGCTCCGGGGTATTCGAAGGATTACTCCCTTGGTCGCCAGGAGACTATCAACGTAGGGTTGAATCCAAACAGCTCTACTCAATCGTATGCGAAGACGAATTGATTCGCGAACCCATTGGAATGGTAGATCTCTGGACCCTTCCAGCACAAGTCATGCAACACACGATGGGCCTTGGAATCTATGTGAAGTCGGCCTACCAAGGTCTTGGAGTAGGAACGATGTTAATGGGGGCATCTAGACTCTTGGCGATGAGGTTGCATTTAGGGAGGATCTGGCTCAGCGTATTTGAAGGAAATGAGCCTGCCATGAAACTGTACCAGAGAATGGGGTTCGAGGAATCCGGTAGGACCCCTGGGTGGTTGCAAGAGGGATACATTCACGAAATCCACATGACCCTGAAACTTGACTAAGGGGTACTCCTGCCTTGGAGACTAACCTCTCTGCATCAACCAGTCTCTTCGTGCGTTTCCTCTTTCCGTCAACGAATAACGAAATACTCGACTTTTCCTAGACCTGTTTAACAAGCCTTGTCTGAAATAACGCATCAGCGCCATTTCCACAGCCTTGTCCGACAGAGTCAGAGATTCTGTGTCAAGGAGTAGTCTCCTTACAGTAAGACTGTCCAATGTGTCTTCAGCATTGAAGAGCTTCAGGATTCTAATTTTGAGCTCATTGTAGTTCATTGCGAGAGAACCACTTCCGCCGAGATAGCTTAAAACTGTTCTCATTTCCACGATGCAATGCTCCACACAAGGTATTACCGAACAAGGGTTCAAAGTAACACCTTGTACTTCTGCCCGTGCCACCGATTTCGGCGAAACACTTTCACTTTCACTCCCATTTCTCAGAGTAACATCTTGTACCTACACTATCGGGACCGAGAATTGTTATATATCTACAATTAGAGCTGTTCGGGCTGAGGAATATTGTCTGGTTTGGAAGGAATCCACAGTTCGGTTAGGACGGATCAGCCTCCGGGTACAATTGAGGTCAATGTCAGGTACAACGGTTCCGAAACCAAAGTCATTGGAACCCCAGACCGGGTGGTTCACGAACTCGTCGTCTTCTTCTCCAAAGTCTATCCATCATTAGAGATTGCATCAAAACTCGTTCTCTCAGTTGATACATCTGAATTCCTTCAGAGTTGCTCTGGGGTTCTCGCCTACTCTCCCGAAGGACTCGTTATCTTGAGGGACGCAACAGCGCTGAAGGACAGAGAGCTAATGATGTTGCACGTTACCGGAGCTCGGATGTTCTACCTGATGGGAAAGAAAGACAATGATTCCATCTCACTGGATGAGCTGGCTAGGATAACAGGAAGAGTTACCGGAACAATCGCAGGCCGTCTTAGCGAGCTTGTTAGAGAGCAATTGATCGAAAGAGTTGGCAAAGGGTCCTATCGGCTAACCACGATGGGACAAAGGATTGCAATGCAGACGCTGATGCCAAAAGCCGCTCAACTGCCCATGAGGTAGAGACACGATGACAGAACGTCCTAAGGTCAAGGTTCAGATCGAATGGGGAGACATAAAACACATTGTCGAAGGCGACCTAGAAACAGTCATCCAAGAAGTAATGAAGTTTGCCGCACAGGTCTTACCTAACTATTCACTAGCATCTAAGCTGACCTTCGCCCCCGATTATTCTGCGATGGTGGATGATCTCTCCGAAACAGTCAAGCTCACTCCGGATGGCGAAGCCGTTTTCTTGAAGCCTGAAATGTCAGCTGAACAATCAATTTCCCTCGTTCTTCTAGCGACGCGCGTAGCTCATGCCGTCGGGGCACGACCTAGCGTGGATATGAGTCCCGAAAGCATCAGCAAGGCAATCGGAAAGTCCGTGAAAACCGTTCGAAATACATTGGCGATGATGGGAAAGACCGGGATTGTGGAACGGACAAGTGAAGCAAATTACAAGCTCTCAATCCAGGGAATTCGCAAGTCGCACGAGATTGCAAAGGGCGTCACCGCGCGTTCCGCAGTATCGAAGCCAGAAGCAAAGGTGACCGCTACAGGATGATAATCGAGAGGGTGCGGGGACAGACGGGAGATGGGGATCTCCCGCCCAATACTGGGGGAATCTAAGCTTGCTCCACCGCACCCAGGAACTAGTTGAGCCTCTCGCAGAATTAAAAAGCATACCGGAAGGAGTATCACACCCCATCCCAGAGTCACTTCTTAGGCTATCAACAAAATCGATGGATTCTCTGCGAGGAGCGGTTCTCAACCCGAGAACAGTGTCCCTTCTCGACATGGGACTAGACGATGGCGACTCTGACGAGCAACTCGAGATCGGTTCCTCCTCTATCGCTGTCGGACTAAGACGGAATCCCATTAATCTGCAGCGAGACTTCGCTCCCATAGCTGCATGCGACGCTTCTAGTGTGAAGATTGGTGAGACTGAGACCGGAATGATATTTGCTATTCGCGCAGTTGCAGTGTGGAGGCAACACGACAGAATTGAATTCACGCGCTGGGGACCATTGCTCTTTCACATCCCGAATTCGGACGGTCAACGAGAACGGTATAGCGACGATGACTCGCGCGCCTTCGGCGGGTTGTCCGTCAAAACGCTCAGAGTCCTAACAAAACTCCGAAACCACGTGGAACGATGGGTCCAAGAAGAAATCGCTGCGTCAGTTAAAGACGGCATAGTTCTTTTCGACGGGTCTCTAACCGCAGGAACCCCGGACAATCCCGCCAGTCGAGTGCAACGAATTCTCGCAACTGCCCGGAATAACCACAGTATCGCAATCGCGCTCTCCAAATCAACCCAACTGACCGTTGCCGGGAAGAACATCCTTAGCTTCTTTGATGCTGAGAAGGTGCCCCACATAATCGACATCACGGAAGTGGTAGAGAACGAATATCCAGCATACCCCATAAGATTTCTAGGAAGAGTCTGCGTCTCAAAACTATCAGTTGACGGATTCCTTTTCAGGACAGACATTGACAAAGATGCGGACGAACAACAATCGTTAGAGGCACTCGGGCGTGTTGCGGGAACCGATGTGATCTTCCACGGCTATCCGGAAACTTTACGCATCGCACACATCTTCAGCACTTTTACTGCCAACGAAATCCTTGCTGTCCAACGATTCGTTTCCAGCAATCATCATGTCAGCCTCCAGCCTAAGCCAAGCCTTCGAAGATCACTCTTCGGACCTTTCGGAACAAGCAGGTACGTGGCATAGATGCGAATCTACAGAAAGGAAGCGGACGAAGTGCAACTCATTGCTTTCCCAGATGAACAAGTTCACAAAGGCGACTATTTCATTATCGAAGATCCAAGCCAGTCGAGAGGACTCCTTGTCCAAGCTATCGATCTGCAATACGCCAACGTGCCAGGGGTTCTCGAAGATATTCTCAGAGACGTGATGACCGACGGAGAGCTATCGGGAAGAGACGTCGATCCTCTGAATATCTCCAGCCAAGTTGACGCGTTGAAGGACACTAGACTCGCAGTTTGCAAGATTCGAGGCACAATCGCTCAAGACGGCACTCTCTCGCCGAGCACCTCTTGGCTCCCGTCGCGAACCTCATCGCGAATAAGACCATACGCAGTCCAACGACTGCTCGCGAACGGCGGGAAAATGCCGGTTAAACTTGGATACAACGATGGGGAACCAATCAGCGTAGACGCAAGCGGACTCGACGGAGGACTGAACATTATCACTGGAAGAAAGGGATCTGGCAAATCCCATCTTGCGAAATTACTACTTCTCTCCATGTCCGGATGGGGTGCTCCCTGCATAGTTCTCGATGTGAACGGAGAATACGTGAATCTTCACAAATCAAAGGATGGCCGGATATCGTCCGCAAGGCTAACAGTTCTGGCGCCTAGAAGCGGGCTCAACTTCTCCATGGCCAAGCTCGGCTTGAGAACAGTCGCCGGGGTTTTGAGTCATGCCCTTGATCTCCCTGCAACTTCTTCCAAAGTGTTCACAACGATCTGGAAGCAACATGAATCTCGTGGAGATCTCACCCTTCCAACGATGATTCAAGCTGTGCAATCCTGGAGTTGTCACGACAGTGTCCGGGAAGCTTTGACTTCGCGGCTTCAGGTCTTGATGGAATCAGGCTTGTTTGATGAGACAAATCCCCTCACTGAAGAGCGGATTCTGCACACGATAGAAGCTGGTGGAGTTCTGGTCGTTAACCTGAAGAATCAGAGCCAAATCGTCCGAAGGATTTTAGTGGAGATTTTTCTCGGCGAACTCACGAAGATTCTTTCATCGAACTGGCTGAGAGCAGCGTTCCTATTTGCGGAAGAAGCGCACTTGTATCTTCGAGATACCTATTGGGATGACATTGTCACGCGAATGAGGCATATCGGCTTGTTTACCACGTTCATTACTAACCAGCCGGACACCGTGCAAGAAGCGATCTACCGCCAAGCTGACAATGTGTTCATCTTCAATTTCACAAACGAGCACGACATCGAGGCCATCGGTAAGGTTGCGAAGGCGGACAGCGACACCATCCGCTACCTCGTCAGAGGAATACCCACGAGGAGATGCCTGCTTCTCGGCAATGTCGTCAAAGACCTGCCCCTAATGGTTGACGTTGAACAGCTCGACGTGAGGACTATGGGGGAGACCCGGCTCTTCTTCTCCTAACCCATGTTTCTCTCTTGTGTTAGCCTTAGGCAAAGAATCTGACAGCGACTCGGTCCTTATGCGTTGTTCTCGGACCACTATGAGCCCAAAGTGCCATTAAAGAGCCCGGCAAGAATTCATTCTCTGGTCATCTGGACCAAATCTGCTGGTTCTTTCTTGGCATGCTCGGAAAGGCTCATAATTCCGCCAGTAAGACTTTGTCCCCGGATTCCCTTCTCGGCAAGGACCTGCGCGACTCGCAGCGACGTGCCTCCCGCCATACAAACCAGTAGTACTTTTTGATTGTTCTTGGGAAGTAAGTCGGTCATTGCAGGAGATACTTTGGCCGCTGAGATCAGATCTTGAACGTCGGATGTTCGTGCGATCTTGATCTTGTTTTCTTCGCAGCCAAGTGATGAGGCCAGAAGTTTGATCCCGTCTTGCTTTGGGATGAACATTCCGTGGGTCCAAAGAACTTCTCCAAAGTCCCCGATTGTCGAGCTAGCCTGCTCAATAGTCACTTCGAGAGGTGGCGGAGTTTGCGCGATGGTCCCAAGCGTACTCCTGTATTTCTCAATGCCGTCTGCAAGCATCACTACGAACTTGTCTCCAGCCCCATAGTTCAGCATCTGCAAACACGCATACAGTGCGAGAGCACTGCTTTCCCCAATGTCGTAACCTCTCCCGACAAAGAATCGAAGAACCCGTCTTGCGGGTTCAAAATCGACCTCGTGCTGTCCAGCATAAAATAGCGGGTTGTAGAACTTCAATCCGACCGCCTTCTCCTTGGTTCGGATACCAGCAACATCTTGGTCGCGGTGCGGAAAGACGACATGAACAGATTTCTTACCGTAATTCGATTGGATGTAATTGCTGATGCCTGCTGACGTCCCCCCTGTCCCAAACGCGGTAAGCACTCTGAAGTGCCCTAGCGAAAGGCCCCTCGCTTTCAATTGCTCATCTATTTCGGGAGCAGTTATTGTCTCATGCGATCTTACATTTAGTTGATTGTCGTATTGCTCAGGGCAGAATCCTCAGTAGTTTTCGGCCATAAGTTTGGCGTGTTTGATCCCGTTTTTTCGTTTAAGTACGCTTTCTACCGCTGATCGAGACCGATCGAATGGTTCGGGGTCGAATCCGAGATCGGAAAGTTGGGCTCTAACACTCATCGCCGTTGCTCTTGCGATCGCAGAATTCTGGTCAACCGCCAGACCGGGTGCCGGACAGATGTCGATGTCAAGGGTGATCGTTTTGGCAGAGGTCTTGTTCAGTTCATCCAGGACGCCGCTCTGAAGTTTTCTGGACACTAGAAAGATGACGCTGATTCCGATCCTCTCAAGTATGCCTAGCGCGATGCCGAAATTCCCTGATGTCGCTTCGAAGACGGTCTGGCCTTGATGCAACTTGCCCGTTGCAATCGCGTCCTCAACTATCTCGATTGCAGGCCGGACCTTTACAGAGCCACCTTCAATCTTCGAGTCAAACTTGCCAAAGACCTTGACGCCTTTTCCGGCGATCTCAAGTCCGTACTCAACCCTCGCACACTCGGTAAGAGGTGCTGTAAGATCCTCCAATGGGGTTGAATTGACAAATGTGGCTTTGCCATCTCGCTCAACTACATGGGGTACCCGGCTCTTCACTTCTGCTCGGAACTTGTCCAGAAGTTGCTCGTCGACTGAGGCCTTAGCTGAGTTCTCTATCATTCAATACGCGTCCGAGAGAGATACTGCTTTATATAACGTATGTCATAAAGTTGACCATGACTGACAGCTACAAAGCACCTGACGTTCCTATTGAGAGAGTTACGCCAGAATTCGTGAGGGACGAACTGCTCAGATGCTTCGAGAGCGCCAACAAAGAATTCATGACCCTTCTCAACCAACCAGTCAGTGCTGGTCAACTGAAAGAGCAGGTCAAACAATTTGTTGAATCAGTGTTCGCCAACTGCGGGGTAAGCTACGCAGATCCGTCTAAGGAAGGAATCTTGACCGCAATCGGTCAGTGCAGAGCGAATGCTGAGAAAATGATGGGCTCGCAAGGCTCAGAGATCATTCGACACCACTACGAAGAAATGATGAAGCTTGTTGATCGACTACCGGCACGGTCAATCCATGAGGCCCCCTCTCGACTTGCCTAATAACCTCAAGGCGAACTGAAACCACTTTCGGGAAGCTGTAGTCTTCGTAAGAAATTAGTACGCCGATCCGTTCACAGCCGTCGGCTTGGAGACCACAACCCACCCGCTCCACACACCGAGGGTCGTCTATCTCGAAAGAATCGTCAACGAGACACCTTCGATTCGTTCCTTTTGGTTCACAGACTCCATTCTTCACAACGCCCAACCCGGCCAGTTTGCAATGGTTTGGGTCCCTGGAGTGGACGAAGTGCCCATGAGCGTACTGGCAATTCACGGAAAATCCGAGGCCGGAGTTGTGATCAAACACGGAGGACCCGTAAGCACAGCTCTCTGGGAAAAGAAAGTCGGCGACAAGTTTTGGATTCGAGGCCCTTATGGTCATCCCTTCAGCGTTGGGCACCATCAGAAACTCTTGGTCGTGGGGGGAGGAACTGGACTCGTCCCATTGATCTCATTTCTCGTCCATTTGAAAGGAAGGGATGTCACACTAATTACCGGTGCACGGACATCGAGCGAACTATTGTTCAAGGAATGGTTGACTCGCGAGAGCAAGGAAAATCACTTCAAGTTACTGTTCGCAACCGACGATGGAACGTTTGGGGAAAGGAATCGAGTTCCTGAAGTCGTCGAACACGTTTTGAGAGAGGATCAATTTGACGCAATCTATACGTGTGGGCCCGAGCCTATGATGAAAATGGTCTATGATCTCGCGATGCAAAAGAGATGCCATATCCAGGTCAGCCTCGAACGCGTGTTCAAGTGCGGAGTTGGAATATGCGCCGCATGCGTCATCGGGCCCTACCTTGTGTGTCATGACGGACCAGTCTTCTCGGAAAGAGAACTCAGTGGAATGCCCGAATTCGGAAAGTCTCACCGAGACCTGACCGGGAAAAGACTTCCACTAGGAAGCGGCCACTAGATTGCCTACGGAATTCTAGATTCTCCGACAAAGGTTCCCCGACAAGGAACGATTAAATATCTCAGAGGGCATGAAATGACTCAGAAGGCATAGATCATACCAACTCACGGCTCGCTAACAAAGGCTGGAAAGGTTAGACAGCAGACCCCAAAGATTCAGGCTACGAACAAGCCTGGTCTTTCGCCGCGGGAACGAGTGAGAAGGAATTCTGAGAAGAGATTTGTCCTAGGACGAAAACCCGGCCAGAACTACATTAGAACCTAGACTTTCCAACAATCGCCCTATCTCGTTGCACATCTGCACAGCTTATTAGTCCGTGCATAGAATCCTCTTGAGGATTATTTTGGAAAAAGTTGACCAGATGCGTGGCGGGCTCGTAGTTCGCATTGTCTTATCCATAATCACGCTTGCAGTGTTCTTCGCAGGATCTCTATTATTCTTGGCATTCGGAGGGAACTTTAATCTTCTCCAGCAAGTTGTAATCGTCCTAGTTGGGATGATAATCGCTTTCGCTGCCCTAGCAATCTACTGGGTAACGTGGGCGGGTCGGAAAGGAATGATGGGCTGGTGGCGAGACTAACCCGTCAGCGCATGCTCCGCCAAGTTCTTAACTAGACTACTTCCGGGATTTTTCCAAGATCACGCTGTGTTCATCACGCATGTCGATTGTGATTACTACTCTCTTAGTCGTTCAGTCAATCCTAGTATTCCTTCTCGCCGGATACGAATATCTCACTCTAATGCACTTCCCAACTTTACCACAAAATCCGAGCCCCTCGTCAAAGCTCCCAAGAGTATCGATAATCTTGCCAGTTCGAAACCAAGCGACCACCGTAGCTGACTGCGTAACCTCTCTAGTCAACCTGCAATACCCCGAAAGAGAGATCATTGTGGTCGACGGTAACTCGACTGACGAAACTCAAGAGATCCTCAAGAGCTATCATAACAGGATCAAATTGATCGAAGAAGAGCCTCTTCCTCAAGGTTGGGTAGGGAAGAATTGGGCCTGCCACCTAGGCTACAAGAGAGCGACTGGTGAGCTTCTCATGTTCACTGATGGTGATTCAGTCCACTCACAAGACAGCCTGTCCAAAACTGTGAACTTCCTTGCAGAGACAAACGCGGACCTAGTGACCCTCGCACCCGCGGCAATCCTCAGAACATTTTGGGAGAAACTTCTCCAGCCCCCGGTCTTTTGGCTTATCATGTTGTTCGTTGGGGGCAAATGGGTCAACGATGACAGCAAACCTCGATGGGCCCTCGGAAACGGTCAATACATGCTCTTCAGGCGAGAGGCCTATGACAAGGTGGGTGGACACTTTGCAGTCAGAGACAGAATTTCGGAAGATTATGCTCTTGGGAGGCTGATAAAGAAACGCGGTCTCAGACTCAGAATGGTCACGGCGCCAGACTCTCTGGGCGTGCGGATGTACTCTAGCTTCCCGGAGATCTGGCGGGGATGGAGAAAGAACTTCTATTCGGTTTCGGGCGACCATCCCTTATTCCGAGCTACTTACCGACTATTACTTCTCTTCACATTCCTCGTGCTACCTTTTGGCGTGTTCGGATACGGTCTGTATCTTGCCCCTGGGTT
>CAYRXJ010000032.1:0-7504 GCA_964428235.1 uncultured Candidatus Bathyarchaeia archaeon
TTTGGCGTAAAAGTCCGATTTGAATTCGTAACTGACAGAAAGATTGTTGCCGAGGCTTTACAACCAGGCTTCATCGTCGAGAGACACCTCAGAGACGGCGATATTGTCCTCTTCAACAGACAACCCAGCCTACACAGAATGTCAATAATGGCCCATCGAGTCCGAGTCCTACCCTACAAGACCTTCCGACTCAACCCGACCGTCTGTACACCTTACAATGCAGACTTCGACGGCGACGAGATGAACCTTCACGTCCCACAAGGAGAAGAGGCCAGAACTGAGGCCCGCCTACTCATGCAGGTCCAGGACCAGATTCTCTCGCCACGATATGGTGGACCTATCATCGGTGCCATACGCGACTCTCTGACAACCGCCTTCCTTCTAACACAAAAGTCAACCCTTCTCGACCGACCGACAGTCTCCAAGCTCTTGGCTGCCGCGGGATTCGAGGGTCCAATGCCCGAGCCGGCCGTTAGCAAGCCTGAGGAGAGATAGAGTGGAAAACAGATCTTCAGCATCGTCCTGCCGAAAGGATTCAACTTTGCCTCGAAGTCAAACCTCTCAGCCTACTACAAGTGCGCGGACTGTGACAAGGGGGTTCTCCATGACTGCCCATACGATGCGTTCATTATCATCAAGGACGGCGTTTTAGAGCAAGGGGTCATCGACAAGGCATCGATTGGTGCCGAGAAATCCGAGAGCCTCTTCCATCGTATCGTCAAGGACTATGGTGCTGAACCTGCCCGGAACTTTCTCAATTCCGTCACTAAGCTCTTGGATCGATACATGGTTCTTCGTGGATTCACCTACGCTTTTGACGAGCTAGAGATTCCTCCTGCGACAAAAGAAAAGATTGCAAAAGCGATAGCGAAGGCCGAGGAGAAAGTAAACGAATACATTGACAGCTATCGGAGAGAAACCCTTGAGCGGTTGCCGGGACAATCGCTGGAGGAATCCCTCGAACTCTACATCATGAATGAGCTCTCCAGAGCTAGAGATGTTGCGGGAGAGTTCGCGGATCAGTATTTCCAGATGGACAATAGCGGCGTGATAATGAGCCGCGCGGGCGCAAGAGGCTCAACTCTGAACATCTCGCAGATGACTGCCAGTGTCGGCCAACAGTCTATTAGAGGAAAGAGAATTCTCCGTGGATATCGTGGCCGAGCATTATCATTTTTCAAGCCAGGAGATGCTGGTGCGGCTGCACGAGGATTCGTCTACCACTCCTACCGCGACGGTCTGGAACCAATCGAGTTCTTTTTCCACGCAATGGGCGGAAGAGAGGGCCTAGTGGATACAGCTGTCCGAACGCAGCAGAGCGGTTACATGCAGCGTCGCCTCATCAACGCCCTAGAACATCTCCGTGTCGAATATGACTCGACAGTTCGCGATTCGAGAGGCAACATCATCCAGGTCCGATACGGTGAGGACGGCGTTGACACAGCGAAGAGCGATCACGGCAAAGCTGTCAACATCGACCGACTCATCGAGCGCGTTCGGCTGACTATGAAGAAGGGTGTTGCTGCGCCGAAGGAGTACGTGGAGGACGAGGTTGGCAAAGCCACCGAAACCCTCTCGCCCCTTATCCTGAACAAGTTGCGGACGAGCCTACTCAACGCGAAACTTCCGAAAGCAGCTGTTGACGAGACGGTCGAGGAAGCAATCGAGAACTACAAGCGAGCTTTGGTTGAACCGGGCGAGGCTGCGGGGATCGTGTCCGCCCAATCAATCGGCGAGCCAGGCACACAGATGACCCTGCGCACATTCCACTATGCTGGCGTCCGCGAGCAGAACGTGACCCTGGGTCTTCCACGTCTTATCGAGATCGTGGACGCTCGCAAAATTCCTTCCACCCCCAACATGACGGTGTATCTGGATGCGAAGCACCGCGTTAGTAAAGAGAAAGCTCAGGAAGTTGCAACCTTACTAACACATGCAACTCTTGGAGACATTGCCAGTTCATTCGAGACCGACGTAACTCGAATGAAGGTTGACGTAAAGTTGAATCCGCAGGCCATGCGGGAACGAGAGATTACAGTCCAGGATGTTCGCGAGGCCGTTAAGCCACCGAACGCCGAAGTGAAAGTAGATGGCTACCACGTCGAGATCAAGACGAAAGACCTGGAGATTCCCCAGTTTAGGCGATTAGCCGGGAAATTACTCGTTCATCATGTGAAAGGCTTGCCGGCGGTCCGGAGAGCCTTGGTCATAGAGGAGAAGGGTGAATGGATCGTTAGGACTGAAGGCTCGAGTCTTGCATTGGCTTTCGAGGTTCCTGGCGTCGATACTAGCCGGACGGTCAGCAATAATATCAACGAGACTGCTGTCGTTCTCGGAATAGAAGCTGCACGCAACGTGATCATCAAGGAAGCACTCGGCGTACTCGAAGAACAAGGCTTGGACGTTGACATCCGTCACGTCATGCTCGTGGCGGACATGATGACGTCCTCAGGAGAAGTTCTACAGGTCGGACGTCACGGCGTGAGTGGGGAGAAAGCGAGCACGTTGGCTAAGGCTGCTTTCGAGATTACGATTCCGACAATAGTTGACGCTGCAGTCAAGGGCATTGTCGATACTCTCCGTGGGGTCGCTGAGAATGTTATTGTCGGCCAACAGGTTCCGATGGGCACCGGTCTCATAGAAGTTTCGATGTCGATGGCGCGGGGTAAAGGAGGAAAGTAGTCCCCTTGGATGTTAACAAGCAGATCAGAATGGCCGTGAAGACTGGTAAGGTGGATTTCGGTAGCAAGATCGCCTTGTCCAGTGCAAGCTTTGCGAAGGCGAAGCTGTTGATCTTGGCGAGCAATTGTCCGTTGGCGGTCCGGGAGAACATTGTTTATGATGCGGAAATGTCGGAGGTTCCTGTTTACACGTTCCAGGGCAGCTCTCTTGATCTTGGAGCTTTGTGTGAGAAGCCTTTTCCTGTGGCATCCATGGTTATTCGTGAGCCTGGTGATTCTGAGGTTTTGAAGCTGGCTGAGAACAAGTGATGCTCCAGCCCAAGATCAAGCTCACCAGTGAAGAGATGAAGTATATGGCCCTTTTTGAGCAGACGACAGGTGCCACTGTCCAAGACTGCATTATTGACGAGAAGCTGGAACGGATTATCTTTGTTGCTAAACAGGGGGATATGGGTTTGGCTATCGGGAAGGGCGGGAAGAACATTAACACCTTGCGGAGAATGACGAGCCGTCAGATCGAGGTTGTCGAGTATGCTGAGACGCCGGAGCAGTTGATCCGGAACTCGTTGTCGCCAGCGCGGATCAAGGAGATACGTGTGACTGAGCGTCCGGACAAGAAAATTGTGGTGGTTGAGGTTGACGCGCAGGACAAGGCGATCGCGATCGGGAAGAATGGACGGACTATCGATAAGACGCGCTTGTTGGTCAAGCGGTATTTCGATATCGACCACGTCGTGGTCCAGTAGTTATTACAATCGCTTCTGAATTGATACACTCCTTATATCACACGTGAAGCATTGAGCGTTCATGCCGAAGTTCATTGATACTCATCCAATGGGATCCTTGACGCCTGAACAGCTGAAGAAGTTGCAGACCGCAGCGAAAGACGAGTTTGGCGTTACGCATCATGATATCCTGTTCAACAAGAAAGAGGACATGGTATACTGCGTATTGGATGCGCCTAGCAAGGATGCTGTCGCGAAACACCACAAGCACGCGGGTATAGAGTGCGAGTGGATACACGAAATAGAATCCACCCGAAAGTAGCTCTCGGTTTTTTCTTATCCGCGTCGGTTATTATTCTCAGAGATTAGTTTGAGAGGCCCTCCGCACGCGGCGCAGGCTGTCTGTCGTGGCCAAGTTATCTGCTCAGTGCCACAGCGAGTGCACTTCTTCCTCACAACTCTTGAATCTCGTGGCATCGTGTCTCGTGCTCAAATGGGTCGATGACAAGCTTGGACTCGAAACCGTGTTTATAGCCGATCTTCCGGGAAGGAATATTTTCGGCGTTCGATATTTTCGAAACTCGACATGTTAATTATCTCTAGATGTTTTTGTCATTCTGAGAAATGACTGATCGAAAGTCCGCTTCGGTTCCTTGGAGAAAGGTTGCTGCGTTCAGGCTCCGCAGACATCATCTCTCCGAGCGGGCTCCAGCTTCAGCTCTATCATCTGTTGCAGGGGACATTGCTGGTGCTCAGGCGCAGGTGCTCCAGGCCGCGCAGGTATCTTTCTCATCAAGAACGAGAGCTAGGGACAAGGATCTAGAGTTGGCGGTTTGGAAGGATCGATCGCTGGTGAGGGCTTGGGCTATGAGAAGGACAATGTTTCTCTTGCCCTCAAATCAACTCGCCGTTTTCGCTCGCGGAACCGCTCGTAGATCGGGATATGCTTACAGATGGATTAGTTCTCGGATGGGATCGGAACAATCGCTCGAAAAATTGTTCTCTAGAATCCTAGGGATTCTGACGGAGCCTCGGACAAGAACAGAGCTTGCAGAGACTCTCAAAAGATCACGTAGTTACAAGCTGCGATCCAAGGCGGGTGGCGGCTGGGGAAGCAGGAGAAACGTTCCATGGCTCGATATCGGAAAAACGTCTGTTCCAATCGGCTATCTTCTTTATGCTATGGAATCTAAACACCCGATTTGTTCCGGGCCGAGTATTGGTGTTGAATCGACCTATGTTAGATCGGAAAGGTGGCTCAAGGACTGGAAGGATATTCCTGTAGAAACGGCTGAACGGCTTCTCTTACGGAAATATCTCGGGGCTTTTGGTCCTGCGACAATTGGGGATTTCGCATTGTGGGCGGGGTTCTACATGCGGGACGCGAAACCAATCTGGGCAGCAGAAGAAAAAAACATGGTAACGGTTGATGTTGAAGGATGGAAGGCTAGCATTCTCCAATCGGATCTCTCGGACCTGGAGAGCGCTGACTTGGACGAGACGGTTGTGCGTTTGTTGCCGTACTTCGACTCGTATCTTCTCGGGCACAAGTCGCACCTGAACATTGTAGATGAAAAGAACCGGAAGAAGGTCTACCGGAACCAGGGATGGGTCTCGCCCGTGGTTCTGGTCGATGGCCGTGCTGAGGGGGTGTGGGGTTATGAGCAGAAGAAGAACGATCTTGAGGTTCGGGTCTCGCCTTTCTCAAAGCTCTCGAGAGGTGTCTTGTCAAAACTGGAACAGGAGGCGACTGAGCTGGGACGCTTCTTCGAAGCTTCGAACGTCAAGACTGCTATCGCGAAGTGAACATGAAGCTTGGAAAGGGCGGGTTTGTGTCACTCGGGAATTTTCTCTGCAATCCCACCATTTTTCTGATCTCTCGCTGTCTGGCATATAGAATGGGCGATTATCGGTGATTAAGGCTTGAAATTAGCCTAGACGGCTCTGCAAGAACTCGAGTTCTCCCACGTGAAACCTAGCGGTTTGTTCGCACCCCCTCTCAAAAACAAGATCAGGGCTTGGAATAGGCGATTTTTCTCGTGGGTCTTCGTTCAGTTTCGGCGGGATGTTCTGGATATGTTTCTCAACGCTATTTTCGGGTCGGTGGTCGTGCCCCGTTGGGTCTCCAGTACATCCGGCTGGCGCCAGGCTTCGTGCGAGAGGCTTTGGAGGCTTACCTGCGGTGGAAGGTGGAGAGGGTTCCGAGAGAGATTAAGGAGCTTATGATGGTGCTTGAGATCGAGGTTAACAGACGATACCATCAGGGATCATGGCCGGACGCGAGACAGACGGTTCCATTGCTGACACAACAACACCTCTCCAGAGTTCGGGCTAGTGCCGATAACCGCTGATCATCTTGTCAGCATAAGGTCGCTTGCTATTCCTTACCACATGGAACAATTGTTGAGGATCGTAAGGTGCCCGTCGGAACTCAACAGAGAAACTATGCGAGTCAGATGATAGGATTGCGTATTCTGCCCATGAATCGGTTACCGCGATCTCCAAGGTTGAAGTCGGTGAGAGAACCACGCCGACACTTCCAGGATTGAAAAACAATCCATCCTCTCCAAACCGGTGCAGCTGTTGGAGATGAGTGTGCCCACCTGTCAATATGCTGTGCTCGTGCTTTCCTAGTGCGAGATCCCATGCTTTCTCGGGCGTTGTTGGTAGCAGAATCTCATCGTAAGAGGTTGGGGACCCGTGAAAACAGAGAAGGTCCTTGTTTCCCCCCAATTGTACGCGCACGGTTGGCCGGAATGTCTTGATGAACAACAGGTCTTCTCGAGAAAGCCTTGACAGGGTCCACTTCCGGACTTCGCGTTGCTCTGGAGTTGTTGGCTCCGCGGAGCTTGTTTCGTCTTTCAGGAGCCAGTCATCAGAGTTTCCCATGACAACTGGACAAGCGAGCCTTCGCAGTCTAGAGATTGTCTCGACGGGTTGAGGTCCGCCCTGTATCGCATCGCCTAGGCAGACAATCTTGTCGACAGAGCGTTTCTCTATGTCGGCTAGAGCTGCGTCTAGTGCGACGCAGTTTCCATGGATGTCGGAGATGACTGCGACCCGCAAGTCATCCGGCTCTCAACAGTTATCCTACTTGGGCTGGGCTTCGATAAGGTCGAAGGGAACGCCTGTCTTGATGATTCTCTTTAGTGAGAACCCGGAATTGTCAAGGAGTTGCTTCCACTCCTTCTCTGTTCTTTCTGCCCCGCCGAGCATGAACAGCATAGTTAGGTCGAGTTGTTTGCCCATCGATGGAGTGTCGCCTTCGGGGATCACGTTCTCTCTGATGAGCAAGACTCCGTCTTTGCGTATCGCTTTTCGAACGTTCTTCAGAATCTGGGATGCTTTCTCGTCAGGCCAGTCGTGGAGTATTCTAGATAACAAATAGACGTCTCCACTCGGTGGCACTGAGTCGAAGAAAGACCCTGTTTTGATCTTGCATAGGTTGGCAACGCCTTGTTTTTCCAGGTGTGATTGAGCTTCCATGACGCCCTGAGGAAGATCGAAGAGTACCCCTTTGAGATTGGGATTTGCCCGAATAATGGAGGCTAAGACGTGTCCCTTGCCACCTCCGACATCGACGAGCAATTCTCGATTCTTGAAGTCGTAGGTTTCGAAGGGGCTGTGGAAGCGTGCTTCGCTTGAGGCCATGAAATTGTTGAAGGTCTTGTTGGCTTCCGGGTTTTCTGCCATGTATTCCCAGTGGTCTTTTCCGTAGAGATAGTTGAACGCTGTCTCTCCGGTCTTTACAGTGTGAAGCATTTCGCCCGCGGCCCTGTAGTTTTCTTCGCCGAAGTGCATGACTGCATAGCGCAGGGTCGTGGGATTGTCTGTCTGGAGGAGTTTACCAAGAGGGGTTAGTCCAAACTTGTCGGAAGAATCTTGGGTGAAGATTCCCTGGGCAGCGAGCGCTCTCATCACCCGGAAGAGTGGTCGAGAATGAACGTGCAGCTTCTGTGCAATTTCGTCGCTCGTCATCGATCCGTTTGCTAGAAGGTCTGGGACCCCGAGTTTCGCGACAACGTAGAGTGCTTGGGTTGTGCGGTAGCCGTAGATCATGCGCCAAAGCGTTTCTTCAGGCGACCCCTGTTGATGTGT
>CAYRXJ010000032.1:7604-12343 GCA_964428235.1 uncultured Candidatus Bathyarchaeia archaeon
GCTTCCCTGAACCAAGAGGTCGGGGCCGCCCGTCTGTTTGAGCCTCGTGATCTCTTTTGGAACGTCGCCGGTGATCAAGCTGGAGTTTGCCCATGAGAGCTTTACTGGATGTTTTGAGACTACGTATTTCTTCGTCTTGTTGAACTTGTCTGCCACTACTAAGTCTGCCTTGGCGGTCGGCCAGTAAGCCGCGAAAATATCATAGGTTCTCTTTCCGAGGAGGAGTTCGAAGGGCTGTTGCATGTATCCGTTCATGACTTCGCCCATCATTTTGTCCCAGTAGCCGAACGACCATCCTCCTTCCTTGAAGCCACTTTCGGGGTCTTCCTCTGGTCCGCCTGGTGCCTGCATCACTCCGTCAAGCGTTACGAACGTGCCGGTGACAATCTTTCTCATTGAGCTCGCCTCGTTAACTCCTTGATGTTGCTCAAAAAGAATCCTGGGTGGCGCGCGGCCAGGGTTTTTCTTCTTCGCGGATCTCAAGTGCTACGTTTTTTATCCTGAAGGATAAGACGCTCCAAGTGCGCCGATGCGAACTAGTGTTGTCTTAACTGGTCTCGTGATCATTATCATCGGTTTTCTTATCTCGTTCATTATTCCCGTTTCGATCTTGTTCATCACTATTATCGGACTGTTCAACATCATTCTCGGGGTCATCATACCCCGGGCTCCCGGTCTTATCTTTCCCCCGGAGGGAACAAGCCCCGTGAAACTCATCGTGGACAAGGCTAGCTCACAATCCGGGACATACGAACTGGTCTTCACCGATACGAAGATGATTGCGAAGAAGCTGGCCGGAAGAAATGTTGTTCTCGCTGTCGCCGTTGTCTTTGCTGTTCTTGGAGGATTAATCGGTGGTCTAACTGGCTACTCTATCGGGGAACTCGTGACTCAGAGGGCAAGAGATAGGATCAGAAGAGAGAACGGTCTCCTGACGCCCGTCCAGGGAGACTTGGAGGTTTCCTACGAGAGCATTAGCCAGGTCCAACTTATCGGGGCGCGGCTGAAAATATTCTCTGCGACTAGTCAGCTGAACATGTTGATGCCGAAAAAATACCCGACTGCGATCGACGGGAAGCTTCGGCAGCTTATTCCCGCGCGCGCCTGGATCGGTCTTGGTACAGTTCCTTCCTAGTGTACGCGCTGAAGGAATCTTCTTTTTTTTTCGCTTCGGGCCACGAGGCTGTAACCTGACTGGCTGACATGGTCGTTACACTCATCGTAATCGTTCCCCCGCAATTGTCGGCTTGCCATGGCTAAAGCGAAAACAGAGGCTATCGAACAAGCCCAGGTAGAGATTGATTCGAGTAGCAAGCTGAGGGCCCAGAGACAGTTCGGGATTTTGTTTCGGGCGTATGAGACCCACAAACGGTACGAGATGCGCGTCTTGGGGCAGGCGATCGTGATTCTTAGTATGAGGGCCGCGTTTCACGAGAAGGATGGAGAGATTGAGGCGAGAGATGCTCTGAGGGAGATCATTGATCGTCTTACTGAGGTCTCGGAGGCTATTGAGTCCGACAATGTTCTGCCCGAGACAGAGCAGAAAAACCACAGCTCGATCGTCTAGACCGGCTCAGATAGGTCTGCAAGACCGCTTTCCCTGATGAAAGACGGATCTTGCAAGAGGCAAGGCTCTTCTGTGCGATTGTCCCCGCCTGCATAGAGGGCACGAGTATCTTGCGCATCGGAGCACTAGTCTCGTTCGCGAAAGCCCCTGACCAATTATTGTCTACTCTTGAGACTCGCGGAATAGATTCGTTCTGGATGTACGAGATCTTTCAAGGATACGAAGCTTTCGCGAGAGCAGGCTACATCGCGGCGAAAACCAGCAGGGCCGCAATCAATGTCGGGACCATCAACCCGTATACACGACACCCGGCCGTTGTTGGAATGGGCGCCAATTTTCTCTCAACTTTCACGAAGGGACGTGCCTCGGTTCTTGTCGGGTACGGAAACCCCTCATGGGTTGGGAAAGTTCTCGGATACGAGCGCGTGCGGCCGCGCGAACGAACCGAGGAGTTTGTGGGGATTCTTCGCCAGCTCTTTAAGGGCGAAGAGGTTACTCATAGGTCAAAGAATTTCGTTCTTGACAGGGTAAAACTGGCTCCTGGTCCCGAGTACAAGATTCCGATCATCATGGCAGCGATTCAACCTCCGACTCTAGAACTGGCGGGAAGGATAGCCGATGGAGCTTTTCTGCAACCTGACTGTTGCACAACCGGGTTCATCAAACGCGCGGCCAGGATCGCAAAGAGTCAATGCAAGAATGATGGTTTCAAGGTCATAGCGAGTATGCCGCTTGTGATCACGAAAGATCTGGAGAAGGCGCGAGCGTCGATCAAGCCTTTGCTTGCTTTTCATCTCTCTCATCCTGCCGAGGGGAAAATGCATTTCGAAGAGGCAGGCTACCCAGTGTCACTTTCGGATGAGATTGGTGAAGCAAGTGGTGTGCGGAGACTTCTTCGCGAGGGCCGCAACCCCGTCGCTGTGTTCGAGACCGATGCGCTCAACAAGGCCGGTGAGTTGGTGCCTGACGATTATGTGGACCAGTGCTCTGTCATTGGTGATCTTGACACATGCAAGGATCGACTGAAAGAACTAGAAAGAGCCGGGCTTACGGATGTCGTGTTCAGTTTTCCATATGATGCCAAAGATGAATTGGCGATTCTGGGCAGGCCCTGACCAGGAGATCCTGGGTGGCCAACAGTTACAGGCCGATTGCTTGCATGTCTTTCTTGAATCGAGGATTGTTTCGTATCTTGTCAAAGACTGGGAGGATGGTCGCGTAAGGGACCCCGGCCGATGTTTCTCGTATTCCTTGTTCGAGCCATTCTAGCGCTCGGGGCTCGTCTCCCAGTCCCGCGTATATCATTGCTATGATGGACGGATCTACATAGCGTGTCTTGGCCTCTTTCAACAATTTTTCGAGGATGCGTGTCGCCTCGTCCTTGTGGCCTGTTATGGCGAGGATTGATGCCGCGTTTGCCTCGTAGTTTAGTCCCGCGTTAAGTGATAGTAGCCTTCGAGCTTCTTCCGCGGCTTCTGTGAGCTTGCCGACGCGGAGATAGATCGCGCAGAGAACTCGAATTGCGAGGGGGAATTCGTTATTGATCTCCATTGCATCCCTCATCATTTCGAGGCCTTCTTTCTCTCGGCCGACTCGTACTAGGGCGTGTGCGAGTACTACGATCACAGTCGCTGATAATGGGTCGAGTTCCTTGGCTTTCTCCCATTCTCGGATCGCTTCTTGGTCCTTGCCTCTGAAGTAGAGGTTCAGTGCGTACCAGTGATGTGCGGTTGCGTTGTTCGGGTTCAGCTCGATAGCGCGTTCGAGTTCTCTATTGGCCTCGGCCCATTTGTAGCTCCGTTCTCGTATTATCGCGATCGAGGCGTGTGGTTGTGAGAGGCCCGGATCTAGCTCGAGTGCTTTGGTGGCGTACTTGGATATGAGCGAGGACGCTTCTCTCGCGTCCATCACCGAGTAGTCTTGCATTATCACATAACAATCGGCCAGATCCGAGTAGGCTGGGGCAAAGCCAGGATCCTGTTCTATTGCTTTCTTGAGATATTCAATGGCACGTTTGACGCTTGCTTCTGTTCTCTCGTTCCAGTAGTAGCGGCCTTTGAGGTACATGGTATAGGCGTTCATGTTGTCTGTGGCTTTCTTCTCGATCGCTTTCTTCTCGCTCGGGAGAAGTTGGATTCTTAGCGAATCGGTCACTTGTTGTGCGATGTCGCTTTGGACGGCGAAGATGTCTTCGAGTTCCTTGTCGTATTTGGAGGACCAGACGTGGGCCTCGGTGTTCGCGTTTACTAGCTGTGCGGTAACGCGGATCTTGTTTCCTGCTTTTCGGACGCTTCCTTCTACGAGTGCTCCGGCGCTGAGTTCTCGGCCTATCTCGGCGGCTTTCTTCTGGCTCTTCTTGTATGTCATGACGCTGGTTCGTGCTATGACTTCGAGGTCGCGAGCCTGACAGAGGCGGTCGATCAGTTCTTCTGTTAGGCCGTCGGCGAAGAATTCGTCTTGTGGATCGGTGCTCATGCTTACGAATGGTAGGACTGCGATGCGGTGTTGATCTAGAGCTATTGTCGGCGCGGTTTCAGACTGGGGATGTTTGCGGCCTGGTCCGGAAAGCCATCCTTTCAGTCCCACGCCCTTCTCGTCCGACAAGCAAGTAGCTCCAGCGGGTCTTGGAGAGTGTGCTGCGATTTAAGCTGGGCTTGTGATAATGGGAACGAACATCCGCAAGGCCAAAAGTCTGTTCGGATAGCCACTGCCTCCCACTCCAGAACGATTTTCGTGGAGGATGTCGCTGTTTTTCCAGAGGAGAGTGTCCTTATGCCTACGAGATCTGGAAAGGCATGTTTGTGTCACTCGAGCTTTTCTCACATCCTAAACCTTTTTTTCATTGATCTCGTTTTCTGTCTGGGCGTGTTTCCAGGCTTGTTTTCTGAATGTAGCTTGTTTCTGGCTTGTCTCTTGATCTTTGAAGCGCGAGTCTAACGGTATCTTCTTCGTAGATTAGCGGGTTTCTGGAAATGGCAGGCTCTGAATCGCGATCAGGGCCTAAAACGGGCGAGTCTTATCATCTAGAAATGATTTCTGGGAGAGCGCTTGTCCGTGTCACTCGGGTTTTTTCTACGCAATCCCCGGGTATTTTCTGGTCTCTCGCTGTCTGGCATGGAGAATGGGCGATTATCATTGATCGGGGGCGATTGTCAGCCTGGATGGCTCTGCG
>CAYRXJ010000033.1:0-12236 GCA_964428235.1 uncultured Candidatus Bathyarchaeia archaeon
GAAAAGCCGATGGCGCTGAGCAAGCTGTTTCTTCATAACATCCGTGATCGGCATAGGAGAGCTTCCGGCAACCAACGTTCAGGCTCCAATATATTATTGCCCTTCAGCAGGACTGGGGAATCATCCACTTAGCAAACGCTCGCGATTTGATGAGCGATCTCTTCGAAATCAGGAATCGTCAATTGGTAAACACGTTTTTCGGGCAAGGAGATTCTTGCGAGGGCATTCCGAGCTCTTTCTTTTCCAATCGTTTTCGATAGATAGTGGAGAAGTGCACCTTTGACTACCCTTCTGCGTTGATTGAAGAGCCCTCGTACTAATTCTTCGAATCCCTCGTCTATTCCATTCTCTTCGACTCTCTTTGGTGAGATTTCCAGAAGGATCGAGTCCACCTTGGGTGTCGGCTCGAAAGCCTTCGCTGGAATGCTCATGATCGGACGGATCCAGAGAGCTCTCTGAGCGGTGACTGATATTCTACCGTATTCTGAGGTTCCTGGCGGAGCGAGAAGCCTCTCTCCGAATTCTTTCTGAAACACCAGAACGGCTCTGTCAAATTTCATTCTGGTCAAGAACAGGACTAGTTTGGAAGAGAGATTGTAGGGCGGAGTCCCTACCACTTTGTTGAAATCGGGAAGAGGGACATCGAGCACATCTCCCTCGATAACAGAGACTGTATCACTGTCCTTGAACTCCCTTCGTAGGTGGTCGGCGAGTCTGCGATCCATTTCAACGGCTATAACTCGGCCTGCGCTGATTTCAAGTAGATGGGTTAGGGCCCCGTAACCTGATCCGGGTTCGAGAACGGTATCCTTCTTGCTGAGTTCAGCAGTGGAGACGACTCGTTCTGCGATGCCCTTGTTAGCGAGAAAGTTCTGGCCTAGTCTCTTAACGGGTCTGTGTGGGAGGCTCGTTGGCACAAGCTCAGACGGTCCTTGTAAAGAGCCGATACTTTGACTCGGTGCTTAGTTCTTCGATAATTCGCTTCGAGATTATCTTGGGAACATCGCTGAGCCCGGTTTTCTGTTGGATGTCGCTATAACTGGCGAAAGGTTTCCTCTCTCGCACGTTTACAATCTGCCACATCGATTTTTTTCCAATTCCCGGCAACAACTCCAAAGAGTGCATTCGAGGGGTTACCGGCTGTGAATTGTTGAAGAATTCGACGAATCGCTTTTCCTGAGTTTTGATGATTTCGCCAATTAGCGGTACGATTTCTGCTTTTGCATTGGCTGTCAATTGATCATAGCTAATTCTACTGATTATTCGATCAACTTTTTCCCTGCGCTCACGTCCAATGTAGATTCTCTCATGAACGAGAACGGTAGCGCCAATCTTGAGTTCGGCTTCTAATAGAGTGAAGAACTGCTCGCCCATGATTTGAACTGTGGGGACTGCTAGGTGCCGAGATTTTTCAGACGACCGACCATACGGGAGATAGTCTAGAACGTAGGCGTGCTCTTCGTAGACGTGCCTTCTCTGTAAGTACTCGTCTTCGTGAATCGCCATGAATGGCCCCTCCTTGCTTCCTTCAGAATGACTTTTCCAATATCAGACGCATTATTTGCGAGGGACGGCTGGTTGGGCAGAACGCCATTCACAGTCATACTGAACGTATCGTTCTTTCCTTAATTGAGTATCGGTTAGGAGCTTCTATTGGCTATCCATAGCGTTTCATAATTTCCAGAATGCCATTCAACTGGTCAGTGCTCACGAACCTCCCTTTCACTGTGAGGACGGCACGGAGTTCCTCAACGGTCTTTGGGAGAGAATTAACAATCTGGATTGCATCGTTCCGGTCCAGTTGAAGCTTGGAGGATAAGTCTTCAACAAGCTTGGCCGCTTGGTCTGGTGTGATCTTGGAAAACCGTCGTGCATAGTCGAGGGTTCTTCGCTGGAATTCGCCCAACTGGTCTTCTTTGACTTTTTCGAGGATCTCTTTAGCCTCTGAGTTGGTGACTATTTTTTCTTGGAGTAGCTTTCGAGCCAACTAAGCAGACTCCTCGACGGGGGTAATGTGCTCGGGTCGCGCGATTATGATTCGAGGAACTCTTGTGCCTTGAACTTCAACAACATAGGCACGACCTCGCTTTTCCGCGACGGTTCCCACTCGCCCGTGGTAGCGGCGGTGTGGCATTCCTTTCTGCACCGCAGGATTGATCATGATTCGCACTAGCTGACCGGGGTTGTATGGAATGAGTAGTCTTCCAAGAGGCTGTTTTCCCCTATCACGGGGCTTTCTCCGGATGAGCGTCCGGGTCTTTGTTCTGAAGCCCTTGGAACGCCTTACCACAGCCCAAATCTCCGTGAAGAAAGTCGCGGGCTCAGAGGTTCCGTATATATGTTCGCGACAATCCGCAAATGTATGGCCACTGGTTCTGCGAGATTCTTTTTTATCCTATCAGGGGAGCATCCGACTCTTCCCCTTGCAGAACTGAAGGCGCTGCTCGAGGCCTACGAGATCCAGTACAAGATTGTTGGGAATTTCTACAAGCTTGTAGAAGTTGAAGCAGACCGCGCGAAGCTTGAGTCAATCTCCGGGCGAGGTGCGTATGTAGATGAGATGGGGCAGGAGGTTCTCCACACAAAAGACGATCTTGCCAGCATCAAAACAGCGATTGAAGAAGCAGACCTTGGACCGTTCTTGGGCAGCAAGGATAGTTTCAGCGTTCGAATGCTTCGTTTCGGTGGAGTCTCGAAGCAGCTCTCGAGAGTGCATCTTGAATCTTATGTTGGAGGGCTCTTGGCCGAGAAGACGGGCGCTAAGGTCGAACTTCGCAATCCCAACCGTCCGTTCAGGGGGACCCTGGCTGGGGGACTCTTTCATCTCGGGACCATAATGCGACAGCGTCCGAAAGGGAGCGTTCATCGGCGGCGACCGCGTAAGAGGGCGGTTTTCCATCCCAGTACAATGCCTCCCAAGATCGCGCGTTGTCTCGTCAACCTGTCACAGGTCAAAGATGGAGAAGTGTTTCTGGACCCTTTCTGCGGTGTGGGCGGGATCGCGATTGAAGCTAGTATGCTCGGCTGCGAGGTGGTAGGAATTGATGCTCTACCACGAATGGCCCGCTCGGCGAGACGAAACCTGGCTCATTTTGGACTAGAGTCTTTCGGGATTGTTAGAGGAGATGCAAGGAATATTCCACTGAAGGTTGTGAATGGCATTGCAACGGACCCGCCTTACGGGACGGGAGCGTCAACTCTGAAGTCCACGACAAAGAATATTCTCGCGGATTTCTTGCCCCAGGCAAAGATGATTCTATCTCCCGGAGGTAGAGTAGCCTTCGCTTCGCCTTTAGGGACCGGGGCTGTTGACCTAGCAAAATCGTTGGGTTTCAAAGTACTGGACCGACACGAGGTGTATGTCCATCGGAGCCTGACCCGGGAGATCTTGGTGTTGGAGTCTAACTGATTGTCGTCGGGTATTGATGTCATCTTCTTGGGGACTGGCGGCAGTATTCCTACTAGGGAGCGAAGTCTTCCGGCAGTTGCTATGCGTCGCGAGGGGGATCTCTTCCTTTTCGATTGTGGGGAAGGGACTCAGCGTCAGATGATGCAAGCAGGTCTGGGCTTTAGTCGTCCAATGTCGATTATGATCTCGCACCTTCATGGAGATCATGTTCTGGGCTTGCCGGGACTGCTTCAGACGATGTCTTCTCTGGTTCGAGACAAGCCTCTGGATCTCTATGGTCCAGAAGGAATAGAGGCGTATCTTGCGTCGCTACGCCGGACGTTGGGGTTTGGTGCTAACTTTCCGGTCCGGGTCACTGAACTCAAACCGGGTCAAGGTGTCAAGAGAGATGGATACGCGATCGAGACAACTAATGCCCTTCATGACGTAACATGTCTGGCGTACGCGTTTGTCGAAGAGGAACGTCCAGGTCGGTTCCATCCCCAGATAGTGAAGCGGTTGGGTGTTCCTGAAGGTCCACTGTGGAAGCAGTTACAGATGGGAAATGACGTAGTGGTTGATGGTAAGACCATACACGCCCGCCAGGTCATTGAAAAACCACGACCTGGCCTGAAAATCGTCTACGCTATCGATACGCGGCCTACGGACCCGGTAAAGGTACTGGCCAAGGGAGCCGATCTTCTGATGCATGATGGAGGGTTCACTGATGACCGGAAAGACAAGGCTAAGGAGTATCTCCACTCAACCGGACGCGAAGCTGCCAAACTCGCGAAGAGTGCAGGGGTCCGAAGACTGGCTCTGGTTCACATCAGCGCGGTGACCAGAGACGACTCGATCCTCCTCAAACAGGCGAGAAGCGTGTTCCGAAACACGCTTGTTCCGCGGGACCTAATGGTTCTTTCACTAAAACGATCAAAGTGAAACCTTCAGCGCTGTCTGGGTCTTCTTTCCCGCGGTTCTTCTAGTTGTCCAGTTAGCCAATCAATCACGTGGTCGGGATTTTCAGTTTCGATAACTACTGAAATCGGACCCAGAGGGGATTCTCCTTCACGCTCTGAGAATGAGATGTGACTTACGTAGGCTACTTGCTTGTTAAGGTAGAAAACAATCCGGTTTCCAGACGTCGATCTTCTCAGGACTGCTCTACCCGCGGCGCGAATTCTGTCCCGTTGTAGAATCAATCTGATCCTCTCTAACGATGCCGCGCCGGTTCCGTTGATGATCACTTTACCGCTCCATTCGTCCAGCTTTTGGATCTCGACGTTACCCGTCAGAACATTAGTGACGGCTTTGGCAACCCGCTCGGGGATTTCCGATGGGTAGACCTCGGCCTCCCCGTGGACGGTTAGGCCGGCTAGGATGGGATCGTCTTCAGCAGACGAGCGGTCCGCCTCTTCAAATCGTTTTTCGTGTCCTCGTTCTCAACAACGCGATCGGCTATCGCGATTAGTTTGCCGATGCCAACTTTCAGTTCTCGCTCGTCTCTTTCAATAAAGTCAGCCCAGTTTCGCGGACCATCAGACCTCCCCCTTTTGAGCAATCTCTCAAATCGGCTCTTGGGGGAAGCGTGTATCGCAATTGTGAATACTCTGTACTTATTGCTCAATTCCTCTATCTCCTCAATGTTTCTCGCGCCCTCGTAAACAAACAAACTATTGTCGATCTTGCTGATTATCGGGGCCAGGCGCTTGGCAACTGCTCCCATGCCTTCCTTCTCTCGGATCTCCAACATTAATTTCCCAAGATTCTTTTTAGTCGGCGATAGCTTTCTCCGCTCTGCTTCCGCGCGGATTATGTCTCCTGAAACGAAGACCGGGATTCCGCGTTTTTCGGCGACGCTTGAGGCTAGGCTCTTTCCAGCACCTGGCATTCCAACGATCGTAATGACCGTCTTCATTTTCGGCTTAGGCATGCGAGTCTGACGTACTCCGATTCTTACCCGTTATAGCTCTTAGATCTTAAGAACGAGTAATGTCCAGTCTCTCTCGGATTTGTCAGAGAGCGAAATTCGGAGCTTCATCTCGATCGATCTAGAAGACCAGCAAGTCTTGTCCCGGATCTTCTCTGTGATGTCGTCGTTGAAGTCTATGGGAGGGGACTTGAAGCCCGTGGAGGCCGAGAACATCCATCTTACTCTGAAGTTTCTAGGCAACGTGTCCAGCTCGTTAATCGACAAGGTCAAGTCAGCCTTACAACAGTTGACATTTCCAGAATTTACAGTCGAAATCAAGGGAGTCGGGGCATTTCCGAACCTCAATCACATGAATGTGATCTGGGTCGGAATCGACGAAGGATGGACCCATGTTGAAGAGATCTATGAGCAAGTTGAGAAGCTAATGTCTTCCCTCGGCTTTCGCCGGGAGAACCGTCCCTTCAGTCCCCACATCACGATTGCCAGAGTTCGATCTGGACGAAAGCGAGACGAGATTGCATCCTTTCTGCGTAATCTCGAGGAAGAGAGCTTTGGCATCGTGAGAATGGATAAGGTGAGACTCAAACGAAGCGTTCTCTCGGGCTCGGGACCTACCTATACGACTCTCCTGGAAGTCAATCCCAAGTGACTATTCTCTGAATGCAATCTGATTTCATATACTGACTCTGGGGGGAGATTTTCCCGTCGATGTCACTGCCGATCCAGGGTGTTCTAGATCAAGTCGCTCGGAGGATTGATCCAAAGAATGCTGAGAGGCAGAAGATGTCCCGACTAGCTGATAAGATGAAAGGGAAAGTTCAGAGCATTCTCGATCAATCTGGCATCACGGCCGAGGTCACGATCCAGGGGTCGTTTGCACGAGATACATGGTTAGGCAATGAAGCGGACCTCGACATCTTTGCAAGCTTTCCTCCTACCATGGATAGGAAGGAATGGTCTGAGAGAATCCTTCCCGCGATCAAGAAGGGAATCCGGGTCAGGACCATCGACCGATACGCGGAGCATCCGTATCTTGAGTTCTACGTGGATGGGATCAGAGTCAACGTAGTCCCATGCTACGCGGTTGAGAAAGGCGAATGGAAAAGCGCCACCGACAGAACCCCGTTTCACACCCAGTTCATGAAAGAACACCTGACCTCTGAGATGCTCCGTGAAGCGAGACTGCTCAAGCGCTTCACGAAAGGAATCCGAGTCTACGGGGCCGAGATCGAAGTAGGAGGATTCAGCGGGATGCTAGTAGAAACTCTAATTCTTCACTATCGATCGTTTCTTGAGACAATTACCAGAGTTTCAGAGTGGAAACCAAGAATCTTTCTAGATCTCGAGAAACCTGGCGTAAACCAAGAATCGAGAACCCAGGAGTTCGAATCCTCCTTTGTAGTGATTGATCCGGTTGACCAGAAACGGAACTTGGCCGCGGCTGTCAGAAGTGACAAGCTATGGGAATTCGTCGGAGCCTCTCGAGCACTCCTAGCAATCCCTGGAACATGGTACTTCTTTCCAGAGAAACCCTCCCGACCGAACAGAGCAAAACTCGCCAAGCTCCTTCGGGATTACGATCGTGGCCTAGTTGCCGTTTACTTCGAGCACAAACAACTGGTCCCCGACGTTCTTTGGGGCCAGCTCTTGAAAACGGAGAAATCACTGATGGAGCTCTTAGCTCGGCAGGACTTTCATCCGTTGAGGTCCGCTTTGTGGAGTGACGAGAAAGGGGGGAGTGCCATCCTTGTCGAAGTTGAAGGCCTATCCCTGCCAAGAGTACAGATGCGCCAGGGTCCTCCAGTGTCGAAGGCAGAAGAAAGCAGTGCATTTCTAGAGCGGCATCTTGGCGCGAAGGATACGATTCGGGGTCCAAGGGTCGAAGGGGGCCGCTGGGTCGTGGACAAGAGGCGAGAGATCCTCACTATCGACCGTTTGATCATTGCCGCTACACGCGACGGGAAGCTTGGACTCGGCGTCCCAGAGCAGTTGAAAGACAGTTTTCATAGAACAGTAAGAGTTCTGGAGAACAAGAAGATTCTAGCGTTAGTTAGGAGAGAAGGTTTTGACCAAGTTCTCCTAGAGTTCCTATCGGCGAAACCGCCTTGGCTCAGACGTCAACGATAGTCCCTCTCTCCTCACTTACAAGTCACCCCTACAACCGTCTCGTTGCCTACCCTTCGGGTGATGCCGAATCAGTCAAGTCGAGGATTCGCCAGATGCAGCATTTGGGTATAACCCAGCTCGATTTTCATGGGCGATTGAAAGCCGACAATCTGTCGGTTCTGGGCAAAGGCGTAGTTGGGATGGTCGTGTCCGGGACCCTTGAAGACCGTCGAGTCGCGGTTAAACTTCGAAGAGTCGACGCAAGGCGTCCGAGCCTACTCCCTGAGGCGGAACTCCTCAAGAAAGCTAATTCCCTCAGCGTCGGACCAGAGTGTCTAGGAGCCACTCCGGATGTTCTCGCTATGCAGTTTGTCGAAGGTCTGTCCCTTCCATTGTGGCTCGGAGCACTCAAAGGCCGCGGTAGGAAAGCTAGAGTCAAGGTTGTCGTGAGAGATCTCTTGGACCAATGTGTGAAAATGGACGCGTACGGTCTCGATCATGGAGAACTGAGCCGGGCTCACAAGAATGTGGTCGTGCCAACCGATGCGGCTCCTAAGATCGTTGATTTCGAAAGCGCCAGCGTTATGAGACGTCCGCGAAATTTCACATCCTTGGCCCAGTATTTCTTTCTAGGAGGAAGTATCGCAAAAAGAATGCTGAGGATCCTCGGACCCGTGGACAAGGACGAGCTGTTGCACTGTCTTCGAGACTACAAGACCGGAGGATGGAGAGACGCCTTCGACGCAACATCAAAAGTCGTAGGGTTATAGAATCCAGACTCAGGCCGTTTTCCTATCAACGACCCCATTTCGTCGTGCTCGGTTCTCAGCGTACCTGAACGCCAGGAAGCCAAGCCCAAAAAGAACCAGTCCTCCGAGCAACGAGAGTCCGAGATAGGTGAAATAACTCACGATATCCCCGCCCTGAACTGCGAGCCTTGAGGCCCTCATGAATTCGGTAAAGGGAAGCACGTTCGCTACGTCCGAGACTGGGTGAGGGAGAAACCAGACCGGGAAGAGCGCTTCGGAGAAAACCATCAAGAGACCCGCAACATAAGTTGGTAATGCCCACTCGAATTTTGTGGCGAATAATGCATAGGCTGCAAGAAGTAGCCCCAGGCCGAATGCAGCGACGACGTTCACGACCATTGCCAAGAAGAGCAGGCTGACGGAAAGTGGAGTGACAACGAACGGGATCGATGTCTGAAGGATCGTCGATAGCACGTAGAAGGAGAGGACCAGAGACACGATTACGGAAAGTGTTGAGGAGATGAACGACGCGATTGTTCGGCCGGTCAGGTAAGGAAGGGACGAGCCAGGAGAGATGTAGACCTGGGGAAAGACGTAGGTCCATTTTCCCTCCGCTATCGCCAGGGTTGCAACCCATGAGTATGCAGCTACATGTGCGTAAAGTGCAGCGCCGACTAAGATGAATGCAAGTTGGGCTGAGCTGAACCGTTGGGCGGCTGTGGAACCCACGTAGTAGACGCTTGAAGCGGCGATGACACCCGCGAGTGGACCAACTGTCCTCATTGAGAAGCCTAGCAACGGGTTTGTCCAGTTGAACTCCCTCGCCCATCCAACGCGCACTGATGCCAGTACGCTTCTGATGAAGCTCAACGCTGTCTCACCGCGATAGAACCTGTTCTGCGTCCTTTGTTCTCAAGATATCGCAGTGCTCTGGAAGATGCAAGTAAGAGAATGACGGCCATCGCTGCTAGTATGAGATCTTCGACAGAGATCGGAAGAAACGGCGCTGAAAGGAGCCCTTGCTTGTTCAGCATTGGAAATCCGAGGCTTTGTCGGAGCGCGTCCATTCCGATTGTAAGAGGGATAAGCGAGGCGGCAGCCTGAACGGCGAAGGGAAACGGTGAGATTCCTCCTAGGGACGGGAAGTAAACTCCTGAGATTAGTGAGACGGGTTCGTGAAGAGCTTCGTTCACTGAGTCCGCCTCTCGACCGTAGGCTAGATAGAGCGAGGACAAGGCCATTCCCATCGCATATAGGGATGCAAGAGTCAGCGAGAACACGAGTATGACGGCCGGCCAAAATGGATTGATTGTGGGCGAAAAGATGATCCAGCCAAGGATCGCGACCATTGCGGCAGAGGGTGCGGTGCCGATGATTCCTCCAAGTGACATGCCGATTAAGACGGCTGTAATGGATGCCGGGGAACTGATGTAAATCTCGAAGAGTCCGACTTGTTTGTCCCAGTTGAACTGGGCTGCCATTGACCACAACACGTTTCCCCAGAACGAGATCATGACTCCGCCTAGAACCGCGAAGCCGGTGAATGCGGAGAGTCCATAGCCGCGGTAGATCATTGTGAAACTGAATGAGGCGAAGAATGGGAAGCCTATGTTGACCGCGACCCACAATGGTTCCCCGTAGATACTCTTGGCCCGGACCCAGAGCCTCGCGTACGCTGTTCTTAGCCAGGGGTTGCTAGGAAGCTTCAACTTCTCTCTCCCGGAATCCTCTTCCGACTAGCGCAACAAATACTTCTTCGAGCGTCGCTTGCTGCCTCCAGTTTGACACGACGGTCATTCCTGATTTTCTGACCGAGTCAATCACAGATTGTGCAGGTCCATCTCCTTCGACGACCACTTGGACTCGCGAAACTCCTCTCTCCTCGTCAACTGATGAGGTGTATCCTTTCACCCCTTCCAGTTTCACGAGGGGTTCAAGGCTTCCAGGCGCGGGTATCGGTGATACCTCGAGGACTAGCGATGGCGCGCCTAGTGATCGCTTCAGAGCCGATGGCGTGTCACAGGCAAGTATCTTGCCTTTGTCGATGATGGCGACTCGGTTGCAGATCGCGTCCACTTCCGCCATGTTGTGAGTTGCGAGAAGGATGGTTCTGCCGTACTCTTTTGCTTGTTTGAGTATGTACTCTCTTATGTTCAGTGCGGTCATGACATCGAGGCCTATTGTAGGTTCGTCGAGAAAGACGACCTTGGGATCGTTAACGAAGGCTCTGACGAGGGTTACTCTTTGCTTGTATCCTGTTGAGAGTGCATAGAACTTCCGGTCCAGATAGCTTTGGAGGCCGAGCATGTCGGATAACCGGTTGATTCGCTTGTGGGCCTCATCTGAAGGAATACCGTAGAGCTGTGAGAAGAACCAAAGGTTTCCCCGAGCACTGATGAAGTCGTAGCCTGCCCTTTCTGCTCCGCTGGCCATGTTGATCACCGCGCGTATTTTCTCAGGATCTTTCGCGACGTCAAATCCCATCACTTCGGCTTTTCCCGAGCTGGGGAGGAGCAGTGTTGACAGTATTCTGATCATGGTGGTCTTTCCCGCGCCGTTCGGGCCGAGGACGCCGAAGATCTCGCCCTTTCGGACTTCTAGGTTGACGCCATCGAGGGCCGTGACCTTGCCTTCCTTACTCGTGAACTCGCGTCGGAGCTCCTCCACCTGAACAGTTACATCAGATTCGACGCGGTTCATAACGTTCCGTAACCCGGCTGGAATTTCGCATCTCTGAAGGGTGCATTAAACCATTGTTCGAACGTAGTTTCATCGAGTCTTTTTTGGGACGATGAGTCTAACTCGACCCGTTCTGATAAGGATTGATTGGAAGACTACCAGAAACGATCTTTCAGAGCATCCCTTTCTGCCTGGATTATTGCCTGAAAGAAACCGCTAGTTGCCTTCTTGTGTTTACGGAGAATGTCTGCTGCGGCTTCGGGAGTTACCCTTCTCCCAGCAAGGGTGAGCATCGCTAAGTTCCCGTATTTGTTGACGAGTTTTGATGTTTCTTCCGCTCGTGATAGGAGGTTCTTTTCCTTCTCCGAAAGATGCGAGCCTTTCTTCCCGATGACTTTCTTGACATCCTCGTCTGACACCGATAAAGCCGCTAATCCTTTCGATCCGCATTCTGGGCATTCTGGTTCGGTAGGAATGTCCTTGATTCGTTTCATCTCGACGTACTTCCAACAGCTAACGCAGACGATTGTCTTGACCTCGTTCAGAATTCTGGCCTTTGTGGAGCCTACGAGTATCTGGTCGAGTTTCTCTGTGGGAATAAGATCAGTCTTTCTGCTAATTCTTTCCAGACCGATTCTCGCGATTGGAGTGGCTTCTCCAGCCACTGTCTTGACACTCTTGATCTGGATCTCATGTTTGGCGATTGATTCCAAGACTTGTTTGGTGTGGGGAATGTCCATATCTCTTTCGAGAGTCTCGCGAATAGCCTCATCCATGATCACAGTGCCCTCGAAGCTTTTCGCAAGCTGACGGAGGGTAATGCTGCTGAAGTCCGTCCACTTCGAGATCGCTCCAAACCTTCTGGCGACGTGAACTAGACGTCGCTTGAAGAGGCCCGTTCTTTTAGAAGCTGTAATAGCAATCTCGTCGATATCAAGCTCGGAAAGTCGGCGGATCATCTTTACGATATCTTCAGCATCTACGCCGCCGACAGCCTGGAAAACAATCCTGTAGGGGTCTTGCTGGATTCCGACGCTGACGCCCGACTCGTCCGATAACAAGTGTCCGATGAGTCGCGCTAGGGTCCTGTTTACTAGAGTCCCAAGATGAGAGTTGACGATGATGAAATCGTCCCACTCTTCAACGGTCAGAAGCTGGTCAGTGGGAACAGGTAATCCTTGCTCATACTGCTCGTAGGTCTCAGCAATCGCTCGCTCGAATGTATTCGTGTTGGCAGGATAATCGGCGCTGAGCTCACCGGCAATCTCGCTGACCTTCTTTCATGCAACGTATTGTTCGCCAACTCTTTTACTGATCTTTCCAACTTAGCATGCGATCTCGTCAGAGACCGGTCTTTCTCTGCTGTCACTGTTTGGGATCT
>CAYRXJ010000034.1:0-3612 GCA_964428235.1 uncultured Candidatus Bathyarchaeia archaeon
ACGAAGAAAGTCACATAGTGCGGGACAGAGGTGGCGGAAGTTCTATGGATGCCATGCGGGACCCGGATCGTCAAGCTCGAGATTTCAACTGGGAAGGCGGTAGCCCAGAGAGAAGTAGAGGGTGGAGCCATCGTAGTTGAGGCGACGCTTCCGGCAGCGTTTACGGCGGAGAAAGACTTGACCGTTCCTCGCTATGCTTCTCTTCGAGAATTGGTTGCGGCGAGGAAGAAGCCAATTACGGTAAAGGAACCCCAACAGTTTCCTGGAATTCTCGAAACGATCTCGGTGCAGAATCCACCACCTAGGCCCCCGGGTCGGGTCATCGGAAAGGGTGTAGATGCCGTTCCTGTTTTGGTGAGAGTTCTCCACGAAGAGGCCAAGGTAATCTAGAACATGACTGGTCCGGTGCTCATACTTGCAGAATCTAGTGGGTCAGAGTTCCGAAAATCTTCTTTTGAGGCTCTTACGGAAGCAAGGCGCTTGGCGGATCTGTCTCGGACAACTGTTCATGCTCTCTGTATTGGTCACGGGGTCCGTGAAAATGCTGGGTCCCTTGGGAAGTACGGTGCTGACACGGTTTCGGTGGTCGACGATGAGGCTCTAGGGCTCTATCATCCGGATTATTATCGGCAGGTCGCGCTCGATTTGGTGAGAAAGACAACACCCAGCATGATCCTTCTTCCTGCAACTTCAACAGGAAAGGACCTCGCCCCTCGATTGGCAATTCACCTCAATAGTGGCGTGGCTACGGAATGCACGGAACTTGACCTTAGCAATGGTGAATTGTTCTCAACCCGTCCCGCCTATGCGGGCAAGGTCCTATTGAAGGTCAAGATCAATGGGACCCCTAAGATCGCCACCCTTCGCCCCAATGTTTTCACTGCCAAGGAGAGAATTCCGCCTGCAAATCCATCGATCGAACAGATTCCATTCGAAAAACCCGCGTGCCATATGACTGTGAAAGAGTTCGTAACTCATGGTGCAAAGAAACTCGATCTTACGGAGGCCAGTGTGATCGTGTCAGGTGGTAGAGGCATGGGCGGACCGGAGAACTACAAGATTCTCGAGGATCTCGCGACAGTAATGGGCGGCGTAGTTGGGGCGTCAAGAGCTTCTGTCGATGCTGGTTGGAGGCCACACTCTGATCAGGTTGGGCAGACAGGCAGAACGGTATCACCCACGCTCTACATTGCCTGCGGAATCTCTGGAGCGATTCAGCATAGGGTCGGCATGATCAACTCGAAAGTAATTGTCGCTATTAACAAGGACCCGGAAGCGCCGATTTTCGGGTTTGCGGACTATGGAATCGTGGGAGACGTGTTCGAAGTGGTCCCGGCTCTTACCCGAGAGATGCGAAAGTACTACGGCACGAAATAGGCCGCTAGGCGTGATCTAGCTTTGCCTTCAGGAACCTCGCAAGCTCTTGGCTGAGCGGGCTCCGGGACACGTCAATCACAGGCATCTCGATATTCCCGGCCTTTACGTTGTGAACGAACTCAGCCATCGGTGCATAGCTGATTGAAGCAATGTAGAGTTCTCCGCGCGCATATTCTTCAGGCATATCCGAAGGAGGTATCGGTTGTGAGACGAAAACCACGTTGTCAGCCCAAGTTAGAAGGACTGGCTGGCCCATTTTCATGATGAAGGCGAGTGCATTGACTAGTTGCTGTGGGCTGTCGTACTTGACAAGTTCCCTGACAACGATCTTCTTTAGCGGTTCGTAGGCAATTTCGACCATCGGGTTGCTCATTTGTTGCATTCAGACCGTTGAGGGTCGGGAATATGATGGTTAAGAGGGTTTCCCGAGTCAGCCTTGCTTGAAGCTGACCCCTTTTCCGCCCGCTGGATACTTCCAAGTGATCGCTTTAGCACCCAGCTTGTGGCATACGATTAGGCAGGCACCGGTCTCCATGCATCCTTCGATATTATAGTTCAGCTGGTCGTGCCAAGTGTAAACCTGTGCTGGACAAATGTACAAGCAAGGTTTCTTCGCGCATTGAAGACAGAGTTTCGTGTCGACTTCGATGAATGGCTCGGAATCTTTGGTGAAGCTCACTAGAGCGAGGCGCTTGTCCAGACTCATCTTTTCTTGATCAGACATTTCTAGAACGTCCTTGCGCCTGCCAGAAGGTCGCGAATCAAACTAATGGTCGACACTTTTCCCTTCGTTTGAGCCCTCAATTCTTTGTAGATTTTTCGCTTACCGTTTCCATCAACTCGATAGACCGCTTCGGCCGCGCCGCAAACAAGTTCCGGGTAGATTCCGTAGAGTCTGTTGTTCCTGAGGTACTTGGGGACCTTCCCAAAAGTGTACATGTCCTTGAGAGCAGGCTCCTGTTTCAACTTCTTCTCGAATGATTGCAGTGACTGAGCGGAGTAGTCTTTTCTCTTGCGGGCTTCTAGAATTGTTTGAGCCGCTGCGATCCCGGACACAATTGCCATGTCGACCCCTCTAAATGTGTAGCCGTTGTTCAAGAGATGTCCTGCAGCATCGCCCGCAACAAGCATCCCGCCCGTGTAGGGTCTCGACAGCATCTTTGGGCCCGCCTCTGGGATCATGTGAGCATCGTACTCCACTGTCTTTCCGCCTCGGATGAGGCGTTTGACCTTGCGATGATTTCGAAGTCTGTCCATCGCTGTATGTGACCCGATTGCTTTTGTGGACGTGTCGTCGGCTCCGACCACCATCCCTAGAGCTAGACTATCCTTGTTCGTGTACAGGAATCCGCCCCCTCGGAGTCCCCCAGACGCGCCAACAAAGACATGAGCGGCCCCTTCTCCGTTCTCGAGTCCTAGGCGCTCTTCTATTGTTTCAGGTGAGAGCTCAACAACATCTTTCATTCCCATCGAAACTTCATGAGGTTCGAGCATGTTAACGAGGCCGGCTTTGCGGGCCAGGGTCGTAGTTGTTCCGTCGCATGCAATGACCGCCTCGGTTGGGATCCTGTCTTGTCCTGCGACTATTCCTTTTACGCGTCCATTATCGATTATGAGATCATCGACCCTGGAGTCAGTGATGAGAGAGGCTCCGGCCTTCTCGGCTTCTTCTGCAAGCCATTTGTCGAACTTTGCACGTATCGCTGTGAAGCTTCCGGTCGGGTCCTTCGCTTCGTACTCGATTCCGAAGGAGCTTTCTGGAGTCATGAAAGTGATTCCCTCCTTTCTAACAAAACGTTCGACCGGAGCGTCCTTCCAACGATCTCCAAGCAATCGCCTCACCGCATAACTGTAGATCCTTCCTCCGAAGACATTCTTTGAACCTGGAAAGGTTCCGCGCTCAACCAGTAAGACTTGGACCCCTTCCCTAGCGAGGGTGAGAGCAGCCGCGCTACCCGCTGGCCCCGCCCCTACGACCGCAACCTCGAATCCTTCTAGTGACAATTCCGTGTCCTAAGTCATTGCTAGGGTTTATCGGGTTTAGCTCTAGTTTTCACGATGTCTCAGTGCCGTTTCTGATGGGCTAGGGCCCTGAGTTGACTTTTTCGGCTGCCCATCGTTTCTTCAGAACTTGTTCGATCAGTTCTACGGCGCGTTTGATCTGTCGTTTCATGGCCATAGGGTCATATCCTACGGTCGGTTTTCTTTCCTAGTAAGGTCCGTACATTTCAAAAA
>CAYRXJ010000034.1:3622-12158 GCA_964428235.1 uncultured Candidatus Bathyarchaeia archaeon
TTATCGTTCTAGTCTCAAGTACGTGTCCACATGCTTAGCTAGGGTCTTTCTGGTTTGGTCCTAGTTTTGACGATGTCTCGCCGTTTCTGATGGGCTAGTGATCTTAGTTGAATTTTCGGCTTCCCATCGGTTCTTCACCATTTGTTCGACCAGTTCCACCGCGCGGTTGATTTGTCGTTGCATCGCCATAGGGTCATATCCTACTGGCGGTTTGCTATCCAAGTAACGTCTGTACATATCAAAATCGAGGAATTTCTTGCTTGACTCGAAGATCGCCATTAGCGCGGGAGAATCCATGTTGTCCAGATCGGATCTCCTGCAGTGGTAAAATCCATCGTCTCTCGCGAACGTTATTTTTTCATTCCCGATAGAGTCATTGTAAACATCTTCCCAGAGAGACTTGTCGACTTCGTTCTCGGCCACTTTACCAGAGGCAATGCGCGCCTCGAACCGCCGATACAAACGGTTTGCTTCGGCCTCAGAAACTTCGAGATTCTTCGCCACCTGGGCGAACGTGAGACCTTTCTTGACGAGGTAGTAACAAGCTTCTTCGAAATACACGTAGGCGTCCTCGTCGATTTTCTCAGTCAATTGTTTTCCTTCCGGTCCGCCGCTCATGTTGTGATTTTTCCCGAAATGATCTTCTGAAGTGATTCGTGAGCGACTCTTGCTTGAACCTCCAGCCCTAGGTCCACGGATGGAATGCCCATCACTCTGCATCGACTTAGAAGCTTCTTGTCGAGGCTTATCACCACATACTTGTTTTCACGGGCCAGGTTGACAACCTCATCGTCCGTAATTCCTGGTTTGACTTTGGCTGTGGTCCAGCCGAGGTCTCTCAGGTATTCATCCAACCCGAACAACTGCTCGTCTAGAAGAACAGTGGGCCGTTGCAACAGTCTACGCCTCTCACTGCTGAGGCGGGATAGGCCTGCTTAGAAGTTTTCTTGAGCTGATAGCTTCTGAAGAGATTGAAGTACCCCGCGTCTAAAGTATCTGTGACACTTCCTGCATTGCATGCGGCTTCCTGAGATATTCCTGAGCGGGAGATTACAGAACGGGCAGGTGTTCGTGACGACCCGTTTTTCCACGGGAGCTGAGAGTTCCTTTGGCTTGTGATTGACCGTCTCGGTTTCGGTTGCGGTTGCAGTCTGATGTCGTCGAGAATTCACCATTAGGGACCCTCCCGCGACAGCGACTATAATGATTCCTACTGGGAGCACTAGTCCTATCGATGAAAAAGTGCTTGCAAGATAGTCTTGCATGAATCGGTTGTGTGAGTACTCATTAACTAACCATGATGCTAAGAGAACGTTAAGGATCGATTGTGTTCCGATGATCATCGACTTTCTTGATAGTTCGATCATAGATGGACCCTTTCGGCGAAGCCTTTCAGTTTCTCGCGACTCAGTGGGTGATATGGATGTTCTCGAAAATAAGTCTGCCCAAAAGTGGATTGTCCACGACACACTAGCGTTGTCTCACCTTCGTGGGACCGCAAGAAGGGCTATCGATATGCTTCGAATTCTGGCCCTAGGAGATTGACTGCGATCTTTTGCAACATGATCTCATCTGTCCCCTCGTATATTCTGCAAACGCGAGTATCGACGAGATGTCTGGGAGCTCTTGTTTCGAAACTGTATCCGCTTGAGCCAAATATCTGAACGGTCCGGTCTGCCGCATCGAAGGATGCGTTAGATGCAAAATATTTCCCTTGAGCAATAGCTATGTCAGCGCGTTCTCGCAATTCTTTGTCTTCTGGATGATCGTCGCTCTGCTGCTTGATCAGCGCGGACTTGTAGACCAGATTCTTGGCTGCTTCTAGGTTTGTTGACATGATCCCGATGTGTCGTTGGACGAGCTGGTGTTTTCCGATTGGCTTGCCATGTTGTATTCTTTGCTTCGAATAATTGACGGCTTCCGTTATGCAATCGTCAATAACGCCAAGGCATCCTGCCGCCACGCTGAGTCTTCCGCTCATCAACCCTGAGTACGCAATGCCGAGTCCTTTTCCAGGAGGGCCCAGCATGTTCTCTTTCGGAACCCTGCAATTATCCAGGAAGATAGATCCTGTGTCGGAGGTTGGCATTCCTAGTTTGTGTTTTTGTTGCTGCGCGGAGTAACCTTCGAACTTCTTCTCCACGATGAAAGAACACATTCCTTCCTTCTTGCCCTTCGGATAAGCGAAGATCACGGAGACGTCTGCAATGCTTCCGTTTGAGATCCATGCTTTGCTTCCGTTCAGAAGATAGTGCGTCCCTTTGTCTTCGAAAGTGGTTCTCAACGAGCCCGGGTCGCTACCCGCAGTTGGCTCCGTCAATCCAAAACACATTATTTTCTCTCCTTTCGTAGCTGGAGTGAGATACCTCTGCTTTTGATCCTCGTTTCCCCATTTCTGAACAGTTACCTGTCCCAGCGAAATATGACCAGAGAGAAATGTTCTGACTCCGGTTCCCTCCTTGCCGACCCTTTCCAATGCTAGGGCATATGTGAGAACGTCGGCGCCTTGTCCCTCACCATATCGCCGTGAGATCGGAAGCCCGAGAATCTGAGCGCGTTTGAAAATCGGAACTAGATGTTCATTGAACCTGCCAGATAGGTACGCTTGGTCTTCCAGAGGACGGATTTCTCGACAGGCACGATCAACTTCATCCAAGACCAACTTCTGTTCATCTGATACATCGAAGTTCATCTTCGACAGATCTTCAATGCCAGCGTCAGTGACTGTTTTCAATCGAAACGATCTCTCTTTAGCTTCGCCCTTAATCTGAGTTTTGTCAAACGTTATATCACCGCACGAACGAACCCGTCACTCGCTGCATCGCTTTGCCCATTCAGGTCGACGAGGACGACATTCCTTTCTTTGCTGAAGTCATCGCTGGAGGAAGGATTACAATCCCAGAAGAAATTCGGAAGATCTTCGGAGTAAAAGACGGTGACCATGTCATGTGCCGCGTTCGACTTGTAAAACACGCCGAGGACGTAAAATAGCAATTTTCTGGCCCGCGTGGGCCCCGATGTGGATTCCATTTTTGACAATCTTAAATAACGTCTCTAGGCTCCGCTCTTCTTAGAACCCTAGTTGACCCTGGCCGTCACGGATCCCACCAGGATAATTGACGGGTTTCAGGACAAGACGCTTCTCGTAATAGGGGACCTGATGGTTGACCGATACGTTCGGTCACAGGGACGAAAACTCTCCAGAGAAGCACCAGTTCCGGTGGCAGACTTTGAATCCGAGGAATTGGTTCTCGGAGGAGCAGCGAACCTCACGAACAATCTTGTAGCACTGGGGGCAAAGGTTCGGGTTCTCGGTGTCGTCGGGAACGACGAGCCGGGCAAGTGGATACAGGAGGAGTTGGAGAAGAAAGGGGTTGACATTTCAGCTACCGTGGTCAACAGCCGTCCGACCAGTTTGAAGACCCGATTCATCCTCAATCACCGTCAATACCTGAGGATCGACAAAGAATCCCGAAAAGACGTTGAAGCTCACGTAACAAAACAGTTCCTGTACTCTCTGGACGATCTTCTAGAAGACGCTGACGGTGTAGTCTTCTCGGACTACGACAAAGGAGTCATTACTCCAGAACTCATTAGTAACGTGGTCGAGCAGTGCCGAGTCCAGGAGAAAAAAGTCATTGCCCAACCGAAGGTGCGACACTATCTCGACTACGTGGGGGTTTCCATGGTCAAATCCAATGTTCGCGAAGCAACGATCGCAACAGGGGTCTCAATGGTCAACGATGCATCTCTGAGAAACATGGGACACAACCTCATGACCAGACTCGAATGTGACGGGTTGCTCTTGACCCGGAGCGAACAAGGCATGATACTTTTCGAGAAGAAGAATATCACGAGTTTCCCTCCCTTCAAAGGTCCCAAGCCCGGGTTCAACGCGGTCGGCGTTAGAGACTGCATGACCGCCGTGCTCGCCATGTCCATCTTGAGCGAGGCGCCCATAGGGGAAGCCGTGTTGCTCGCCGGTCTCGCCGCGGCACAGCACACCGACAATCTCGGCACAGTTGTCGTCGACCTGAACGATCTTCGATCACAAGCCAGCACAACACTAGAGCTTGCAGAGCAGATAGTTCAGGTACCGGTCCACTAGCAATGGAAGAACAGTCCATCCCCATCGGGATGCTCTTACAGAAAGCCGCGAAGATTCGAGCCCACATTCTAGAAATGGTGGCGGAAGCGAAATCCGGCCACCCAGGAGGAAGCCTCTCGGCTGTCGAGATTCTAGTCTCGTTATTCTTCTACAAGATGCGACACGACCCCAAACGCCCTGACTGGCCAGACCGTGACAGATTCGTACTGTCTAAGGGGCATGCAGCGCCTGTCCTCTTTTCCACGCTTGCGGAAGCAGGTTACATTCCAACAACAGAACTCAAGACGTTGCGCAAACTAGGCAGTCGGTTGCAAGGTCACCCCGACCTCAAAGTTCCTGGCGTAGAATTTCCAGGAGGGTCACTTGGGATCGGCCTTTCTGCAGCAATAGGGATGGCCCTAGCAGGCAAGGTCGACAAGAAAGACTACCGCGTCTACGCTCTCCTAGGAGACGGAGAACTCGACGAGGGAGAAACTTGGGAGGCGGCTATGGCCGCGCCAAAATTCAAGCTTGACAATCTAGTTGCGATTGTAGATCGCAACGGAATCCAACAAGACGGATTAACAGAACAGATCATGCCAATGGAGCCCGTTGGATACAAGTGGAAAGCATTCAACTGGCATGTGTTGGAAGTTGACGGGTTCGATTTCCGGGCAGTAATAGACGCTCTTGACAAAGCCGAGAACATGAGGAATAGACCGACGGTCATTATCGCTCATACTGTGAAAGGGAAGGGAGTCTCATTCATGGAATGGGATCCAGCGTACCACGGTAAGGCTCCAGACAAGGATACAGTTCGCAAACTTGTCAAGACGATGTTAGAAGAATGAGAGACGTCAAGATCGCCCCATCAATTCTGGCTGCTGATCATGCGGACCTGAAGGGTGAAATTGCTCGCGTCGAGGAAGCTGGAGCGGACATGATCCACGTGGACGTTTCTGATGGGCACTTCGCTCCCAACATCAGCCTGGGACCCGACACCCTAAGAGCCATTCGAAAAGTAACTCGGTTACCACTCGATGTTCACTTGATGATAACGAATCCAGAGAAGTTCTACGAACCGTTTCTCAGCGCTGGCGGAGACATCATAATTGTTCATGCGGAGGCTGCTAGCCGATCCTTTCTCAACAAATTGTCCAAGGAACTCCATTCAAGAGATAAGAGGTTGGGCTTAGCGGTGAAACCTGCCACTCCGATTCCGTCGTGGCTAAAACGAGAATCTAACCCGTTTGACGTGATTCTACTTCTTTCCGTAAACCCTGGTTTTCCAGGTCAGTCTTTCATTCCAAGCGTCCTCCCAAAGGTTGGAAAGGTTGCCAAGCTCGTCGACTCAACTGGGGTAGATGTTGAAGTTGATGGTGGGGTTGACCAGGAGAACGCATTGAGAATTGTCGATGCCGGGGCAACTGTGCTGGTTGCTGGGGCCTCGATCTTTCGGAAAGGTGATGTTAAATCGGCTCTCCAAACAATGAGAGCAAACGCGGGTCATACCAAGAGCGAGGTCCCAGTCTAGTGCTTGTTCAGCTAGCTTCAATGCGCGATGCTTACGCGGAGACTCTGCTAGAGCTGGGAGGGGAAGAGCCAAGAGTCGTAGTTGTCGGAGCAGACACATCGGTCTCGATCAAGACGAGCATGTTCGGGGACCGTTATCCCGAACGGTTCTTCAACGTCGGAATTGCTGAAGCCAACATGATGGGCATCGCCGCAGGCTTGGCTCTTGCCGGAAAAATCCCATTTGTAAGCACTTACTCGGCCTTTGTCCCCGGCAAGTGTCTCGACCAAATACGTAACGCGATAGCGTACCCCAACCTTAGCGTCAAGATAGTCTCGTCGCACGGCGGCCTTACGGTGGGACCAGACGGCGCGTCGCACCAGACCATCGAGGATATTGCTGCGATGCGGGCCGTACCGAGAATGCGCGTCGTCGTTCCGGCCGACGCACCGTCGACAAAGTCGTTGGTCTCTCAGGCATGCAGGACCCTCGGTCCATTCTATATTCGCCTCAGCAGACCGAACGTGCCAACAATCTACTCCGCATCCAAGGATGTGGAAGTTGGAAAAGCCAAGATATTGCGGGAAGGTTCCGACGTCGGGATCGTCGCTTGCGGAATTATGGTTAACGAAGCTATGGAGGCTGCCGAGACTCTTTCGAAGACGGGAGTCTCCGTTGAGGTTGTTGACTCGCACACAGTCAAGCCACTTGATGGGGAAACGATCACTAGAGTCGCGAAGAAAACCGGTGCCCTGGTGACCGCCGAAGAAGCGAACATTGTTGGCGGCCTGGGAGGCGCAGTGGCCGAGGCCATTACAGAGTCCTACCCGGTACCAATCTCCAGAGTCGGAGTAAAGGACACTTTCGGAGAATCAGGCGAGCATCAAGAGCTCATGGTTAAGTACGGTTTAACCTCGAAAGAAATCGTGCGGCACGCGAAACAACTGATCGAGGCAAGATAGTTCGGTTTGAAGATCTTTCTCGACACCGCAAATGTCGTAGCCATCAAGACCTACGCGGATATGGGCGTTCTTGATGGAATCACCACTAATCCAACTCTAATCGCGAAAGAGAACAGGGACTTCCTCGGACTCGTCAGCGAAATTCTTCAGATCGTAAAAGGTCCTGTCAACCTGGAGGTCGTAAGCCAGACGACCGAGGGTATGCTCGATGAGGCTCACACCCTTGCCGCTCTAAGCCCGAACGTTGTCGTAAAATGTCCGATGACAAGCGCGGGCCTTGTCGCCGTCAAGTCCCTTCACAAAGAGGGGATCAATACGAACATCACTCTGGTCTTCTCGCCCAATCAGGCATTGCTTGCCGCAAAAGCAGGAGCGACATACGTCAGTCCGTTCATCGGGCGCCTCGATGACGCCGGACACGAGGGCATGAAAGTCATTGAGGATATCGTCAAGATATACGAGAACTACGAAATCGACACACAAGTTCTGGTTGCTAGCATTCGCCATCCGGTCCACGTCGTCGATGCGGCAAGACTGGGCGCGCACATCGCCACAATGCCGCCAGATGTTCTAGACAAGATGCTGAAGCATCCACTGACGGATATCGGTCTCGAGCGATTTCTAGACGATTGGCAGAAAGCCGGATTGAAGCTTCCCGATAGAGGAGCTCTTCCTGCAAAGAATCGCCCCATCGTTCAACGTGCATGATTCAAGTCTCAGCTCTTGTTCTCGGTCCCGACTTTCGTAGTTCGTGAACGTTAGCCTTTTGAAGGCCCTATGATTGCTTTCGATGTTACCCTTTGACTAAGTATGTCTTTGTCACGGGCGGTGTGATGTCTGGAATCGGCAAAGGGGTCATCGCCGCCTCGATTGGGAAGATCATCCAGGTCCGCGGGCTCAAAGTTACAGCTGTAAAAATTGATCCGTACCTCAATTACGATGCCGGTACGATGAACCCGTACATCCATGGCGAGGTCTTCGTAACAGAAGACGGGGGTGAGACTGACATGGATATCGGAACCTACGAAAGATTCCTAGACATCAACGTCCCAAAGAGCCACAACATAACAACGGGCCAAGTCTACTTCTCGGTTATCGAGAGAGAGCGCAAAGGCGACTTTCTCGGCAAATGTGTCCAGATTATTCCTCACGTAACAGACGAGATCAAAGACAGGCTCCGGAGGATTCCCAAAGAAGAGGGAGTCGACCTAGTTCTTGTGGAGATCGGCGGAACTGTAGGAGATATTGAGTCCCTTCCGTATCTTGAGGCTGCCCGTCAGTTGCGTCTTGAAGAGGGCAGTGAGAACGTTCTGAACGTCCATGTAACATTAGTTCCCGTTTTGGACGTTGTAGGAGAGCAAAAGACAAAGCCTACGCAGCACAGCGTTCAGGAACTAAGAAGGATCGGAGTTCAACCTGATATTATTGTTGCTAGGAGCAAAGCGCCACTCAATGAAGAACCCCGGCGAAAGATCGCGCTATTCTGCAACGTGGAAGAGTCGGCAGTGTTCACATCACAAGACATGGACAGCATCTACCAATCGCCTATTCTCCTCGACCAGCAAGGATTAGGCACCTTCATCACTCGCAGACTCAGGCTTCCGGAAGCGCTGCCTCAGTGGACTTCGTGGAAGAAAATGATTGATGATCATCTTGTGCAGACAAGACAAGTGAACATTGCGATCTGTGGAAAGTATGCGGAACTCGCTGATTGCTACGTAAGCGTCAATGACGCGCTGAAAGACGCTGGGGCTGCAGCCGGGGCTAAAGTCAACCTAGAATGGATTGAAACCGACGATTTTGAGAAACAACCTGACAAGGTTCGGTTGCTATCTCGGTTTGACGGAATTCTCGTCCCTGGTGGATTCGGTTCAAGAGGGGCCGAAGGCAAGATTAGGGCGATAGAATATTCTCGGTCCCACAACATTCCGTTCCTGGGCATTTGTTATGGGTTCCAATTGGCTGTGGTTGAAT
>CAYRXJ010000035.1:0-12076 GCA_964428235.1 uncultured Candidatus Bathyarchaeia archaeon
TGGGAAGACGATTGGTAGAACGAATATTCCGAGCTTGAAGAGGTTGTCAGCTAGGACACGGGCTTTCGGGGCGTCTCCGACAATTACTGGTGTGATGGGTGTCTCGCTGTTCCCGGTATCGAATCCTAGGTCGTTCAGGCCCTTCTTGAAGTAGCGAGTATTGTCCCAGAGCTTCTTCACCAACGAGGGTTGCTTCTGGACGAGTTGCAAGGCGGCAATACAGGCGCCAGCGACTGCCGGTGGATGAGATCCTGAGAGGAGGTAGCTTCGGACCTTGTTCTGGAGATATGTGCAAAGGTCCTTCGATCCTACCACATATCCTCCAACGCAACCGAACGCTTTCGAGAATGTTCCCATGTCAATGTCGACCTTTCCCTCAAGGTGGAAGTGGTTGGTGATTCCTCGACCATTATCGCCTAGTACCCCGTCTCCATGAGCATCGTCAACATAGGTTACAGCGTTGTGATCCTGCGCGAGCCGGACAATCTCTTTCAGGGGGGCGATGTCGCCGTCCATGCTGAAGACCCCGTCCGTCACAACTAGGACCCTTCGGAACCGTTCGGTTCCCTGAAGCTGCTTCTCAAGGTCGCCCATGTCCTTGTGCTTGTAGACTCTTCTCTCCGCCTTGGTCAAACGGCAGCCATCGATAATACTACCATGATTCAGCTCATCGCTAATGATGAGATCATGTTCGTCAACAAGGCACATGATTGTTCCGAGATTTGTAGCATAGCCTGACTGGAATGTGATCGATGACTCGGCTCCTCTATAGGACGCGAGAGTCTTCTCTAGTTTTACGTGAAGATCCATTGTACCTGCTATGACTCTTACAGAGCCGCTTCCGGCACCATACTTTCTTGTTGCAGCGATGGCCGCCTGCTTCAGTTTCGGATGATTTGCAAGTCCGAGGTAATTGTTAGAGCAAAGAACGATGACATTCTTGCCATCAACTCTTGCATGTGGCGCTGAAGGACTCTGGAGAGTTCTTACTCGCCAAAGAAGATCCTGATCGTTTAGTCCCCGCAGCTCTTCTCTTAGAGCATCTAGAAGTGGCGCTCTTTGCAAACCGGATTCCTGGCTCATGCTTTCGATCTCGTGAATTTGTTTCTAATCTAAAACGTTTTACAGCGCTCTAATCGCGGCTAACGACTAGTTTCGAGGAAATCTGTTGAAAGAAAAGATGCACGCAGTCGTGAAGACAACGCCGGGACCCGGCGCAGCTTTCGAGCAATGGCCTACACCAAAGCCTGGCCTTCGCGATATTCTAGTCCGTATCGAGGCCACTTCGATATGTGGAACGGACATGCACATCTACGATTGGCATGAATCGATACGGGACAAAGTTAAGCCTCCCATGGTAATGGGACACGAATTTGCCGGCAAGATAGTCGAGGTGGGAAAGGAGGTCACCGATCTTCGCGAAGGTGACATTGTCTCAGGCGAGACACACATGTTCTGCGGCAAGTGCTTCCAGTGCCGAACTGGCAACGCTCACATCTGCGAGCGGATGCTTCTCCGGGGAGTCGACACCGATGGCTGCTTCGCTGAATATCATGTGCTCAACGAGCAGCATGCATGGCTGAACGATCGCAAGATCCCTATCGAAGTTGCATCCGCACAAGAACCCTTGGGCAACGCAGTCCACGCGGCGTCAGCCGCGGAGATTTCGGGAAATACCGTCGCAATCCTAGGTTGCGGTCCAATTGGCGCCTGTCTTATTGGACTGTGCAAGTCTTTCGGAGCGACCAAGATCTTCGGCGTCGACATCGTCGATTATCGATTGAAGTTGGCGAAAGACATGGGAGGAGATGTCTTGATCAATGGCTCTCAACAAGACCCAGTGAAAGAGATCATGAGCCAGACAAACGGCAAGGGAGTTGACGCATTCTTTGAAATGTCCGGGGCACAGCCTTCTTTCGAGGAGGGATTCAAGATTCTTCGCCCTGGTGGAACCGCGATTCTTTTCGGTCTGCCGTCGAAGAAGATCGAGCTTGATGTAGCGAACTGGATAGTGTTCAAGGATGCTCATGTTCGCGGCGTATTCGGTCGCCGTCTATTCGGCACGTGGTACAAGACAGCAGAGGTCCTGAAAGCAGGGCAGGTCGACCTATCGAGGCTGATAACTCACCGATTCGACCTCGACGAATACGCGAAAGCTTTCGCACTGATGAAGTCAGGGCGGTCCGGTAAGATCATAATGTATCCGAACAAGAAACACGGCTAGCTCGGTACTACCGACGGTCTTTCTTCTGTTGGTGTTCGAGAGCTTGAGCTTCTTTCTGCCGGATCTTCATAATCTCTCCAGAGATTGATTTCAACATCGCAGCCTTCGGAGCCGTCTTCTTGACGGTCACGTATCCCGGTTTTTCCCAGTGAAGATTGGGCATAGCGGACTTTTCTGTCGGCTCCGGAGCATAACCCAAAGTCGTTGCCGCTTGCGCGACCTCTCTCAGGCTGGGTTGTTTTATCGATCTGGATAATGGGAGTTTTCTTCCCTGTCCTCTGGTCCTTGTGCTATCGATGTTGAAAGGCCAGATAACAATGTGACCTGGGTTCTTCACCCTGGTTTTTCTCCCGAACTACTTGCTTGGTTGAGATACTAGGACCGCGTTGATGACGCCGTGTTGTCCGGGGCGAGAGGTGACTCTTGCCTGGCCAAGCTCGGTCTCAACGATGGCCCCTTTTGTGATGACGCCTCTGCGCTGGTAGTCCACGTTTGCCGGGTTCCGAACCACGCGCAACAGCTTGGACTTTGTTGTTTTGCCGCTTGTCTTGTCTGTGACAACAGCCGTATCGGCCGAGGCTAGAAGGACTTTTGTTGAGCCTCCCCGTACGTCGATTATCCTTCTTTTTACGGGTCCGAGAACTGTTTCAACGGGTTCTCTTCCTGCCTCGAAGGCGCGCTTTCCGCGCCAGTTGCGTTTCACGCCGCCTGTCGGCTTTCTCTTGTGCATGTTGCCGTGGTATCGAGGCATTCGAGTCGACGATCGACCGGCTTACTCGGCATATTAACCGTTCCTTAGCCATGACCACGAAATCACCTCTACCATCAAACTACACGTGAAAGAAGGAGCAATCCCTGTCCTACCAAGTCGATATCAAGTCCTCCAAAAAAAGAGACAATGAAATTTTGATCCATGTGAAAATCAGTATTATGTGAAAAAAATCGATCAATCTTTCCACCCCCCCGGGGGCCTATCAGAAAATCTCCAGACACCGCCCCGCCAAACCTCTACCGGGACCACGGAGTTTCCGTCCATCCGACGCGTTCTAGCATAAAACGCCCAGGGCCGCCACAATTGTTCGTTTTTCATATCTTACTCAAGTGTTAATTCTGACAATTGGAAAAGGGGGGAGTGAGGTTCAGTAAGAAGTGTCCACCCTAACATGTCCTAGGTGCGGGGCCAGCAATGGCCCGCTCGCACGTTACTGCATGACGTGCGGCACACCTCTCTCGACGGCATCCGCACCCACTCCAGTGCCTCCGATGACATATGCTGCGCCCACGGGCCAATACTACCCATACCAGTATCCCACAAACTACTGGGACGTAGCACGAACAAACAAGATCAACAATACAATGACGGGGTTGCTCCTCCTAGTCCTAGGAGTATTGATCGCCTGGATTCCTTTCGCTGGTTTTATCGGGGGAATCTTGGGCTTCATCGGTGCGATTCTGGTCCTTGTCGGACGCGAACCCTTCGGTGCAGACCACGTTCGGAACACAACCCTAGCACTCATCTTCTTTGTTGTAGGTATCACGGTGACAATCTTCGGATTCTTCTATGCGATAGCGTATGGGGGAATTAGTGGTCTTGGCGCTGGAAGTCTAGGTGTCCTTGGACTGTTCAGCATTGTATACATAGTCGGAGGTGCACTTTTCGGACTTTCAGAGGTTCTCCTCACAATTTCGCTACAACGTGACACAGGCCGAATTCTCCTGTGGGGAGCGTATGTGCTCTCGATCGCGCTAAGCATAGTGAACATTCTGGTCATTGGCGCTTTCACGTCTGGCGGATTCTGGACCCTCTTCTTTGGAACCGGAGTCTTTGTCTTCACAGGCTTCATCGGCGCAATCCCCGCCGCGATCTACGGCATTGCATTCTATCTGGCGCGAGAAAGGATCGTTCGTCATGAAATCCCTCCACCGATGACACAGCAAGCGAGCGGAAAACCACCATGGTAGAAAAAAAAATCCGGAAAAAGACTCGTCAAGTACGAAACAGCGACCAAAACATCAATTGAAACCTCACATGGTAACCGAATCTTTATCTTGTTCGGGACGAGAATTTCCTCTTGAGCGAGGAGATTGCCGAACTATTGCTTGGAATGCGGCGGGAATCTGAGTTACGATTCTGCCATCAAGCAATATGCCTGTAAGAGCTGCGGGCTCACTTTTACCCAGCAAAATCTTCTCGAAGGACGAGAAAAGATGCTTCGCACCGAAGAGTCCGTTGACGAAGAGAAAAAACGCCGCCACAAAGAGTACCTGAAATGGTGGCTCAGCGACAAGAAAAAGTAACCGAGCTACCTACCATCAACAATTGCAGTTGGCTCTATCCTACGACGTTGGTATAGGATTATTCTCACCCGAGATCCACAAGTTTCTTGGGAAGAGTTAACTTTCCTTTCAATCGATTTCCTTTACGAGGATCCTCAATGCTCGAAGAGATGCTGGAAAAGTGGCGCCGTGGAACCAGAGGCCCACTACCCCACCTCACACAAGTACAGCTCCTGACAGCTCTCGTTCTCATTGATCAAGAGGGCCCGGTCGGACGTCGCGCTCTTGCACACGCCCTTCAAATCAACGACGGAGTCACAAGAGGCCTCTTAGAAAGGCTTGCAGAACAAGGTCTAGTAGAAGTGGCCGAAGGAACCGGTGTCAAGCTCTCGACCCGAGGACACGATATGCTACAAAAGTATCTGAAAGACATCGCCCTAAAGAAGATCAAGACCCTCGAGCCCGTTGATCTTGTTCCAGGAAAGACATCAGTGGGCATTCATCTAGCCAAAAGATACTCATCGAATATCTCAGGGCTCTCTCAGCGAGACGAGGCTATCAAGGCAGGAGCTGACGGAACCCTCACAATAGCCATGGTCCACGACAATCTAGTCATCCCTCCAGACAAGAAGAAAGTCGCGGACCTTTCCAGAACAGATGACTCAAATCTTCGAAACTCTTTCAAACTGTCCGAAAATGATCTTCTGATAATCGGCTTCGGAATCGACGCCAAGCGAGCCTTATCAGGAGCACTAGCGGCCGTGCTGTCTCTAGAGAAGTCACAACGAACATCCTGAAAGGATCCCCAGTTGAAAAGATCGCCGACAGCGGAAATAATCTCTGTCGGCAACGAATTGTTGATAGGTCATACTCTCGACACTAACTCACACTGGATTTCCAAGCATCTCACAAAGTTTGGCTGGACCCTGCAACGAATCACCATTCTTCGAGATTCTTTAGAGTCGATAAGACACGGCGTAAGTAGCGCCATCCAAAGGAAGCCAGATCTCCTGATTACCCTCGGAGGGCTAGGGCCCACTCATGATGACATGACCCTGAAGGGAGTAGCAATGGCTCTCAACAAGACCCTGGTATTGAACAGTGAAGCCTTGGCAATGGTCAAGGCGCGATACGCCCGTATGGAGACCTCAGTTGGCATGACACGGTTCCGAAGAAAGATGGCAATGTTGCCTGAGAGCGCAGTCGCGCTTCCCAATCCCGTTGGGACAGCTCCAGGGGTCCTTGTCAAGACTAGAAGAACGAATGTCGTTTCACTACCCGGTGTTCCTTCCGAAATGAAGTCGATATTCATGGGATCAGTTGTTCCAATGCTGACTGTCTCTAAGGGAAAGCAGCCTGCCGAGATAACAATCAGGCTCCTCGGGATAGTCGAGTCCGCTCTCGCCCCTGCATTGGATCGAACTAGACGAGCTTTTCCCGGCCTCTACTTCAAGTCACATCCGAGAGGACGCGAAGTCGGGATCAGGACGCTAATTCTGCTGCACATTTACACGGTCAACGATTCTCGAGACAAGATCGACAAGGCAATTTCTCGCCTTCTCCGAGAACTGGGCAAAGGAGGATCAGACAATTAGCAAGAATCGGATCAGTTAATTCTCCACCACGCGCTCGATGAGGCATTTGAGAAAACCGGCGTCGCTGAACCTTTCCTTTCAATGTATCCAGTCAAGGCCTTGACTAGGGAAGCCCGATGACCGAATCCTACAACCGCCAAGACCTGGCCACTCGTCGTGTCCATGACCTGCTTCAGCCGATTGACCATGTACTCCTCTCGATAATCGATCAGAATCCTGCTCAACGCCGGATATCGCCTGCGAAAAGCACTCATCTGTAGGTCTAAGTCTTCCGTGACGTCTGACCACGTTATCTTGCTGAAAGGCAAGACCACAAGACTCGTCAAGGAATCAACAACAAGTTTTGCCTTCTCCATCCTAGGCAGAGTCCTAAGCGCACTCGCAGTGTAAACTATCGGCAAATCAATGAATTCTATTCTCGATCCCACAAGACGAGCGGATTTCGCAGCCTCTAACATCTCGGTTCCAGGCGGCGACCCCGTAAGCTGCCCAGCAAACCTCTCGAGCAATGCCATCGTGAGAAATGATATTCCCGCCCCTCGCCCTCTCTGAGCTTTCGGGTTCTCAAGGGCCACAAGTCGAGCCTCGTCCAGTTCCAAGGTCACAACTTCCGGTCTAATCTCTGCGATCGCGTCCCTAACGGTCGATGCGCTCGCCGGGTCCACGTGAACAGTCCCGATTTAGGAGGGGCGCTTTCCAACCCGTTACAAGGCCCAGTATCGCTCCTGTCTGGCTAGCCTAGTTGAACGTCTATAAGGCGGCTTTCCCGTCCAAGATCAGAACCCGTCAGCTAGAAACAACGGGGCTAGCCATGACCAATCTCGACACGCTCGGAGACGAGCGCCAGCGAATCAAGACCGATGAACGCAAGCTCCTAGGTGCTCTCTCGGAAGTCAGGGGCAAACTCGACAAGACTAGGACCGAGTTGCTTGAGCGACGAAAGACACGCGATGAACTGAACGAAACTGTCAGGGCTCTGAAGAAGACGCGTGACACTCTCAGAGACAAAGCCAGAGAACACATTACGAAGCTTAAGACTTTACAGAAGACCTCGCCGAAAATCCTTCAGGCTGTCACAGCCGAGCATGAGCTCCAACAGCTCGAGTGGCAAGTTCAGACTGCTCCTCTCGGCAAGGAGGAAGAAAAACGGCTCATGTCGAAGATCCGGACTCTTGAGACCCAGGTTACGGCCTCTAAGAGAATTCTCAAATTAAGAGACGAAGTTACGAACGAGCACAAGGAAGCTGATGATCTTCACGCGAAGATCCAGGAGCTCGCAGAGGAGAGCCAGAAGCATCATGAAGAGATCGTCGTACTCTCCGAACGGTTCGATTCGCTCAAAGCTAAACAGGACGAGGTGCGAAAATCTCTAAACCAGCTTCGCGGAGAATACAAGGATGCTGACGAGAAGTACCAAGTTGTCAGAAAGTCGATCGACATGGCTGAAAAAATGACCCAGCGACAAAAAGAAGCCAGTCACAAGCAGAATCTCAAGGAGACCGCAAAGAAAAAGCTCAGCCAAGGAGAGAAACTATCCCTCCACGAACTCGGCGCACTCTACGAGGACGAGGAATGAAACCGCCGATCGCCATCATAGGCGGATCCGGCGTCAAGTCCATCATTAAAGGCGAGGAGAAGGTCCTAGGAACTCCCTTCGGACCAACCCCAACTATGATTATTGGACAAGTCAAAGGCAGAGACGCGATCTTTCTTCCAAGACACGGTGAAGGACATACGGCCCCTCCGCACAAGGTAAACTATCGAGCAAATATCTCAGGTCTCAAGAGTCTTGGAGTCGAACGGGTAATCGCAACCAACGCAGTTGGAGCAATCGACGCCTCCCTGGCGCCAGGCGACATAGTGGTACCGTCAGATCTAATTGATTTCACAAAGTCCCGACGAGGAACCTTTTACGATCACCCTCCAGTAACCCATGTTGATGTCTCAGAGCCATACTGTCCAACCATCCGTAGCGCGCTCACAAGTGCTGGATCTGATAACAGACGGATTCTTCGGAACGATGTTGTAATGGCGTGTACGGAGGGTCCAAGGTATGAGACTCCCGCTGAGATACGTATGCTCAGGACTCTTGGCGGTGGGATAGTCGGAATGACTGGCGCCCCCGAGGCATTCCTTGCCAGAGAGCTTGAGATGTGCTACGCCTCGATAAGTTTCATCTCCAACATGGCAGCGGGCCTTCAGAAGGCGCTTTCAGCGAAAGAGGTTGAAGATCGAGGAAGAGAATCTGGTCAGATCCTGAACAAGATTCTCATAGAGGCCATAAACAAGATTCCTGACGGTCGCGAAGGGTGTTCATGCGCAAGAGCGCTGGCACAAGCTCAACTAACTAAGCTGGAGGTCAAAGAACAAACCTGCTAGATAGCCTTCTGAGAAAGGCCGGTGTTTACACCGCCTATGAGAAATGGCTTACAGAACAGGTCAAAGGCAAACCGCTCCCCGAACACATCGGAATCATACTCGACGGCAACCGAAGATGGGCCGAAGAAAAGGCGCTGCGCCCAAACGACGGACACGTATTCGGCGCCAAAGTTGGCGAAGAAGTACTTGACTGGTGCTTGGAATATGGTATCAAGACCCTGACTCTCTACACATTCTCAACCGAGAATTTCGACAGGCCGCAAGAGGAGGTAAACGCGGTTCTAAAGCTGGTTGAAGAAGAAGCTCGGAAACTGGGAAGAGACAAGAGACTTCACAGTCAGAAGGTCAGAGTGAAAGCGCTCGGCAGAACCGACCTACTTCCCGAAAGTCTCCAGGATGCCTTGAAACGACTGGAAGACGAGACGAGCCAGTATTCGGGACACTTTCTTAACATTGCTATCGCCTATACAGGACGCGCCGAGATTGTGGACGCAACGAAGAAGATTGTTGACGATGTATACCAAGGTCACCTTAGACCACAAGACATCGATGAAGGAATATTCCACAAGTATCTTTACACCGCCCATCTGCCGAATCCCAATCCCGATTTGGTCATCCGCACGTCAGGCGAGGAGCGTTTGAGTGGCTTCTTGCTCTGGCAGGCAGCTTATAGCGAGCTAGTCTTCGTTGACGTGTACTGGCCTGAGTTTCGAAGAATCGATTTCTTAAGGGCCATTAGGTTGTACCAGAGGCGCTATAGAAGATTCGGCCGATGAGAACACGCCACGATCCAGAGTGAGAGTCCAGGGCCTCAGCCTTGGTGTACATCAAACGAATAGACATTCGAGGGTTCAAAACCTTCAACAAGAAGGTATCCCTCACCCTCGGCACAGGCTTTACAGTCATAACCGGGCCTAATGGTTCAGGCAAATCCAACATTCTCGACTCCCTGAAATTCGCGCTAGGCGAACTTAGCCCTAAAGAGCTCAGGGGCAGAAGCCTCTCAGACCTCGTTCACAAGTCTCAAGGCGAAGGCGCACGTTCAGCGTACGTCGCGGTCCAGTTCGACAATAACGACCGGAAGCTACCTGTCGACTCCGATCTCGTGACCATATCGAGAGAATTCTCGAAGGGAGGCGAGGGAATCTATCGTCTCAACGGACGACGACTCTCGCGAAAACAAGTCCAGGACATAATGAGCTCAGCTGACATCCAGGTCACAGGGTTCAATCTCATCTCACAACACGCGATAACCCGACTCGCCGAGATAAGCACCGAGGAACGAAGAAGGATTCTGGAGAGCCTTATCGGAATCGGAACCTTCGAAACCAAAAAGGCCGAGGCAAGAGAACAGTTACAACAGGCCGACCTAAACCTGAAAGTTGCCTCTGCAAGAGTTGACGAAGTCAGGCAACGAATAGAACAACTTGAGAGAGAAAGAAACGACCTCTTACGATTCAACCTGCTCCGATCGGAGATAAACAATCAAACTGCCAGAATTCTCTCATCACAGATAATCTCCCTCGAAAGCAGACAACAAGAGATGTCCCGAAACCTCGGCCAAGAGCAAGTCAAGCTAGACCAGGTGAAACAAGAGAGAGAAAGCCTCACGCAACAGCGAGCTCAGATCGAACAAGAACGAAAGAGCTTCGAAGAAAAAACCGTCACCAAGGGAAACCAGGAACTCTTCGAGATCGAAAGGCGAATCGCGGAAGCAAGCAAAGGAATCGTGGAAGCCAGATCCGCGTCTGAGACCGCGAAGAACCTTGCTACAACAAGGACTCGCCAGAAAGAAGCCTTCACACGACAAGCCGAAGAGATGGAGAACTCCATCAAACCACTATCAAACTCGATCAAGAACCTCCAAGCTCACAAGAAAGCGACTGAGGAAAAGCTAGAAGAGTCAACTGTCAGAGTTGAGAAGATCAACCAGGAAGTGGTCTCAGCCCGTTCATCTCTTGACGAAGACACCCAGAAACTGCACGAGGTACAAGACGAGATTGATGGACTAGCGAAGGAGCTCACCAACCTGACTGCGCAAAGCAAAGGCAGCTCCACCAAGCTCGATCTAACCGCAGGTCACCTCCAGAATCTCGAGGCTCGCCAGAAAGAATTCGCAAGAATCTCTGAAGAGCTCAAGGGCAGAATCCGTGAAATGGAGAAGCTTCAGAAAGAGGAGGAGAAACGACTCGAATCGATCGAACAGAAAACGAAGGAGTACAGCGAATTGAAGGACCTACGAAGAAAAGAAATCGATGAAGCTCTGGACGTCGCTAAGAAAGCGAGAGTGACTGTTGTTGAGTTCAACACACAAAAGAGCATGGCCGACAACATGGGCGCAGAAGACAAGGCGATCGAAAAGATCGAAGAGATGGCCGACGAAGGAGCTCTCAAAGGAATCTATGGGCGCCTTGAAGATCTGGTAAAATTCCCAGAAGAATACCGCAAGGCTGTCCAAGCGGCGAGCGCAGGATGGATGAAGGCAATCGTAGTGAAAGATCTCGAAGTGGCAATAAGGTGTGTCGAGAGCTTGAAGCGCACCAAGCTCGGTCGCGTCAAGATGGTCCCCATCGAGGATCTAGAACTCCCAGACGATCATCCAGATCTAGGTGACATCTCTGGAGTAATTGGGCCACTGGATAAGATCATCCGATCTGACAAGGCGATCGCTCCCGCAGTACAGTTTGTGTTCGGCGACACAATTCTCGCGACGACTCAGAGAGCAGCCTTCCTGACAGCGTCCAAGGGACGAAGATGCGTAGTGACCAGCGGAGACCTCTATGAGCCGGGTGGAGGGCTTGAGAGCGGCTACTACCGAGCTCCCCTGGAGATTTCAAACCTCGTCCCCAGATCAACAGCTCTCGAAAGCCTCGAAAAGACAGTGAAGTCATTGGAAACGGTTGTCCAGCGATCGCGAACTGACGTAGACCGGATTGAGACAGAACTAAAGGAACTAATGGAGGATCGGGTCTCCTCGGCAAAGACTCGAGAAGCGTTGGCAAAGGAGGTTGAAGGCGCAAGAAAGAGCTTCGAGAGAACCAGAACCTTCCTCCACCAGACAACTCGCAGAATCGAAACCCTCCAGAATTCGATGACAAAAGAGCAGGCACTCTTGAAAGAAACCGCAGAAAAACAGGCAGAGATGAAGAGACGGCTTGCGGTGATAGAAGGAGAGAGATCGAAACTTAGAGTCGATTCACGTCGCCATATTCTTTCCCAACTCGAGACCGAGAGAGATCAAGTTACCGCAGAATGCCAGGCCACTCTTCGAGAGAAGCTTGAACTCGAAACACGTATGACCAAAGAACAATCGACTCTCGAGACTCTCAGACCTGGAATCGACCAAATCCGCATCCAAATGCGGTCGCTTGACTCCGAGATTCACCGCGAGGAAAATCGATCCAAAGAAGCGAAGGAGAGACTCGAAGTCGTCGAGAAAGAGATGAAACAATTCATCGAAGACAAAGAGCGGCTCGTCGTCAACCTTGATAACGACTCCTTAGAGCGGAAGAAATACGAAGAGCGATTCGGCGAAGCCAAGAAAGCAACACGCACCACTATTCATAGTATGGACCACCTCAACGCGAAAGTTACGAATCTG
>CAYRXJ010000036.1:0-11826 GCA_964428235.1 uncultured Candidatus Bathyarchaeia archaeon
GTCGCGCACCACTTCCGGCACGCCTTCGAGCGGCTGTGGGACAGCGGCATTTCGACCGTGCCTCGTTACCGTTCAAATCGCGCTTTCGATGGCGCTCTTGATCGCGGCGGGACTATTCCTCAAGAGCCTTCAGAACATCGCCCGCCTCGATCTCGGCATCGACATCGAGAACGTCGTCCAGTTCAGCGTCTCGCCAGGACGTAGCGGGTATGACGACATCCGCACCACGGCGCTCTACGACCGCATCCAGCAGGCGCTCGCGGCGCTTCCCGGCGTCAGGGGAGTCACCTCGTCTACAGTTGCACTGTTCGCGGGCAACAACCGGAGCCGAGGCGTTTCGGTTGAGGGGTTCAAGAAAGAGCCCGATACCGACGACGGGGCGTCGTACAGCGTCGTGGGACCGAACTATTTCCATGTGCTCGGCGTGCCGCTCATTGCGGGACGCGATTTCACCGCTGCGGACAATGCGGGTGCCCCGAGAGTCGCGATCGTGAATGAGACGTTCGCGAAGAAGTTCAATCTTGGCCGCAATGCCGTCGGCAAGCGCATGTCGGTCTACAACGACTCGCTCAACATCGAGATCGTCGGGTTGGCCAAAGATTCGAAGTACTCGCAGGTGAAAGCGAAGATTCCTCCCGTGTTCGTCCTGCCCTGGCGGCAGGCTGGCAGCAACTACGATCTCGGCGGCAACAACTTCTACGTGCGAACTGGCCTGCCCACGGACCAGAGCATCCGTGCCATAAGAGCTGCGATGAAGAACATCGATCCCAACCTGCCACTCGAGGCACTCGAGACCTTGCCGCAGCAGGTCCACGTGAACGTCTACCTCGACCGCATGATCAGCACGCTGACATTGGCGTTCGCGCTTCTGGCGACGGTCCTCGCGGCGATCGGCCTCTATGGGGTGCTCGCCTATTCCGTGACGCAACGCACCCGAGAGATCGGCGTGCGCATGGCGCTCGGCGCCGACCTGCGCAGCGTGCGAGGGCTCGTCTTGCGTCAGGTGGGCGCAATGACGCTGGTCGGCGGCGCCATCGGGATCACTGCGGCGATCGGGCTGGGCCGAGCCGCGCAGTCCTTGTTTTATGGGTCCAACTTTGAAAGAATAATATCTTCATCTCGAACAGTGGCGTTGACTTTCATCAGTTTCCTGATGCGATCCATCGCCTTCTCTGACTTCTTCTGTCTCCGAAGGTCCTTGGGAAGAAGATCAAATGCGGCCTGCAGACGACGCGTGGCGGTTCTAAGCCGATGCACATTCTCAGCGTTCGGGTCTTTGAGGTAGGCGTTGGCTCTCCGGGACAAAGCCTTCGCGAAGTTGTCGTACTCTTTCGCGAAAGTGTTCCGGTCTATCAAGGGAAGGCCGCGTTCGAAACCTGACCCTACTTAGGCTTTCTTCGACCAACTACAAGGCTAGCTGAAGATTGAAAGATCCTTCCAGATCTTCAACATCTTTCAGAACATCCTTCAACAGCACTTTCGGAACATGACGCCGACCCTGCGCAATGTGAAGCCGGGGTATTCCGCGCTCGGAAGTCATAGAGAGATGAATGTCTGTCTTTTTCTGCAACAAGGCAAGCTGTATGAGAACCGAGATCTTCTTGACCATCTCCATGCTTTTCTTGTTCAACATTCCACCGAAACCCGACTGGGCCCATTCCATCCTCCTCATCCCATTCGCCCTGGCCACCGAGAGCGCCATGACTAACTGGTCTAGATGGGAAAGCGCACTATCAGCTTCGAGAACAATGTAGAATAGGGTTTCAGGATTGTAAACAGGAAGATCTGGAAGGATATGATCCAAGGCCTCAGCAAGAATCGCGTACTCCCGCTTGTTCAAGTTCCTCAACGATAGCAATGAACCCGCAGCCTTCTCCTTCTGGACCATCCGCGACTGCGCATGCACCTTCTCCCGGGCGAGAATCTTGTCGACCAATCCTTCTCGGTAAAGACTCGGACTTTCAAGAAAGGCCGAAAGAACCCCATCTCTCAAACCGTGTGTGCTGACAATAAGTCTGCGAAAACCAATTTTTTCCATCAACAGGTGGATAACCAGTGACCCTGCGATGATCGACTGGCTTCTCTCCTGGCCAATAGCCGGATGCTTCCTCAGTGACCTCAGGTTCATCCGGCGCAAAGAACCATGCACTGACCCTACTTGGTTCTTTTTCATCGAATAATTGTGAAGCTTGTTCAACGGATAGTCTCGGCGCATCTGGTCGAACCGAGCGATCGCTCGCACTGATCCTCCAACGCCAACTAAGTCGATGTTTTTCTTCTTTGGAAGAAGGTTCTTTTCCGGGAGAAGCTCGAGTATCCTTTTTCGCATTCGCACATAGTTCTTCTTGGAATACGTCCCGTCCCGGTCCGCGTACAAATCGGTTAGTCGTAGTCCGCCTAGCGGGACTGAGAGAATTTTTCGGATCGAGGGGTCCGAGTAAATGACCATCTCAAGGCTTCCGCCCCCAAGATCGAAGAAGAGGCCAGCGTCGACGCTTGTCGCACTCTTGGAGCCCTCGAAGGCGTACACTGCCTCTTCCTGTTCGGAAAGGACTTTGAAACGGAAACCGGCCTCGCGGTACGCTTCCTTAAGGAAGTCTTCACGATTTCCCGCTTCGCGGACGGCGCTTGTAGCGACCGGGAGAACATAGTCGGAGTGCTCAAGGTCCACGATGGCACGGAACTGGCGTAGGGCCTTTATCGTACGTTTGATTGGTTTGTCAGCCAAGAATCCAGTCTGGTCTAGTCCTTCCCCTACCTTTGCTAGGACCGAGTGTTGCCCGTAGGCGACGAACGACTTGTCTTTCTTGACCTCGTAATTTACCAGCTTGAGTGAGTTATAGCCGAGGTCTATGACTGATACTTTCACTGTATGCTATGACCGCCCGTCATTATTCCAGTGCTCTTTGACGGGATATTACTGATTCTGTCTTGACTTATCAAGACATTCTAGTGATCATTCTCGGCGTCAGTAACCATCTGAGCTCTCCCGATATTCTCGGAGACAAAGACGTTATCCGGACCTTTCCAAGACCACCCTTCTTCAAGACAAGACCCACACCACCAGTCCCGATTATCTCGCCGATCATTGTGGTCAGGTATGGTTCGTGTCCGACAAGCATGATTCGCGATCCTTTTTCGAGCTTTGCGAGTTTGCGGTAGAGCGATGCCTTGTTGCCTTCAGGCTTTAACTCGTCCCATTCTTCGACCATAGGAATTTTCAGTGCCTCTGCAGTGATCTCTGCTGTTTCGTGGGCTCTTTTCAGGGGGCTACTGCAGATTCTTTCCGTCTGCAGCCCTGCTGCTCTCAACGATCGTGCGATCTTCAGCATCTCTGATCTTCCCTCCGGCGTCAATGGCCGTTCAGAGTCATCCTCGACAACGGTCATCCGATTGCCAGCCTCCCCATGTCTGAGAATGAACAGATCGATTTTCGTCGAAGATTTAGCCTTAGGTGGTGCGGGCTCCACAATCTCTGAGTTAACGGCCTCTCGCGGAGTTTGTCTGACTTCTGACTCTTTCTTCTTCGGCTGTGATTTTTTCGTGGGCGTTGGCGGTTTCAACTGTCACCGGTGATGGGCATCGGTGAGCCTGATAAACTTCAGTAACCTCGCGCCTACATCCGATGGCGGACGCGTTGGTCAAGCTACCTCAGGCTCTCGGCTTCGGTCGGGAGATCGAGTCCATCCTATTGATCTTGTCTGATCATCCTGAGGAAATTGTCCGTAAGATCTCGGAAAAGACCAGTGTGGGAGACTATCGTCTTGTCGGTCCAAGCACAAAGTATCTGTCAGACACTTACTTCGACACCGCCAACCACTTCCTATCTCACCACAAACTGAACCTTAGGCTCCGAAGCGATGACCAGGAACGCTGGATCACGATGAAGACGCATCCGCGAAGAACTCTCTGGGGAGGAATGGTTCGATCAGAAATGGAAGCCCCCTGGTCACCGGAGACAGTTGACAGAGTAGTCTCCGAACTTAAGATCCCTCCACTCTCTCAATCCCCCAGCGGCCCAACAAACCCGTCAGATCCAATGGATCTCCTGAAGAGCAAGGGACTTGTACCGATACAACACCGAGAAACGCAACGCCTGGTCAGGAATGTAACGTCAGGTCCAGATAGTTCACCTGTTCTCGCGGAGATGGATATCGACTCAGTACTCTACGATTTCGACGATCAGAAGATACGGCTCTTCGAGGTAGAGGTCGAGAGCAAGTCGGAGAGAGGACAAGCTGTTGTGAAGACGGTCACGAAGAGCCTGAAAGGAGAGTACGGTCCGTTGCTCAGAAGCTGGCGCCACGGGAAACTCGCAACGGGAACAGGCATCGCACGGCTGTTGAAAACTGGAGAGTTGAAACCTCACATCGACTCGGAGAACAGGCTCCTCCCAGCGGCATACGATCGGCTGAACCGAATTCTCTGATCTCTTTCTACTTGAAACTCGGGTCTATCTGTGCCATTGTGAATATCTCTATTAGGCCCGCGGGTCCTAGAAACAGATGGTTAGGCCTTGAGCGAAGAACTCTCTGTTAATCGCATAATGGACGTTCTCCGCAACTGCTACGATCCAGAGATCCCTGTTAACATCGTTGACCTAGGCTTAGTTTACGGTGTTACGATCGAGAATGACCAGGTGAAAGTCCGTATGACCCTTACAGCCATGGGTTGTCCCGCGAGTGCCTACATTAGCCACCAAGTGAAGGAAATGGTCGAGAAGATTCCCGGAGTTAGGAAAGCAGATGTTGATATTGTCTGGGACCCGCCGTGGACCCCCGACAAGATGAGCCAGGCCGCAAAAGATCGATTGCATGCAAACGATGAACAGGTTAGTATCGAGTTTGACCCGGCCACCTTCAAGCCCCAAAAGAAGGGGCACATCGCCAAGAACCCTGACGGGACGATCGTTCTGATAAACGAGGCGAACTCTCGCTATCTGGGAAACGAGGACATCGCAGGCCTCTGGGAGAAAAGCGACGGAAACAGGACGATAGACGAACTTACGGCTGAACTAGCAATGGAAAAGAAGGTCGCGCCAACCGAGATCCGAATGCAGGTTCTGGAGATCATTACGCAACTGGTAACCATCGGACTCGTGGCCACAGGGGACGCGATGGTTCTGCCGTTACATCAGTAACTAGGCGTGTGTATCGGCAGCCACTGGCTGCTTCAAGGTTTCCGCTAGCGATATTTCTAGTCCATCAGGATCTAGGCAGACAGCCAGTTTGATCCCTTCTCCCTCACGGTTCCTTGGCTCCATCACGAATCTTACGTTCTTCGACTTGAGCTCGTGGAAAGTCCTCTCAAGATTCTCAACATTGAATCCGATCTGAGAGGTCCCGGCGACCATCTCCTTTTGTCTTATTGACTGAGCGATCTTGTTCTTCGTCAAGTGAAGCGCAACGGTTGTGCCACCCGTAGCGAACTCTGTCCATTCAGGCGACTCGAATTTGAGAGGCATCCCCAACACATCCTTGTAAAAGGACACTGACTGTTTCATGTCTGAGACCCCGATCATGACATAGTCGATCTGTTTGAACATCGTGACTTCGTTGGGTGTCTTCTTTGACTGATCTGTAAAAGCATTCCTTTCTTCTTTGATCGGGTGGAAGTCTGATTCCTTATGTTTCTAACAAGTCCCTAAAGATGCTGCTTATACAAGTACCAGCCAAGCCACGGGGGTTGTGACTTCTTCCATGGAAATCACGGTAAGGCAGCTAACTCCGGATCTGGTCGACGACTATCTCCGGTTCTTTGATAGCGCGTTCAGCGATTTCCCGGACTGGGCGGGATGCTACTGCGCGTTCTACGAGACCACAGGCGACAAGTGGGACTCCAGTCCCGCGGGGGCCGCGACAAATCGCTCGTCCAAAACCGAACGAATTCTTACGGGCAAGTCTCGAGGACTGATGGCCTTCGCTGACGGCAAAGTCATTGGCTGGTGCAACGCACAGCCCCGAATTAGTTTCACAAACTTGAGACGGTAAGCACAGGTGGTAGATGATCCGACCGAGCTTGTTGGCTCGATAATGTGCTTTCTCGTTGCCCCTGATTATCGAGGCAAAGGGATCGGCCGGGCACTCTTGAACGCGGCTTGTGAAACATTCCGAAACGACGGGCTAGAGATCGCAGAAGGGTATCCAACCATGACCCGTTCGAATCCAGAGTGGAAGATTCCCTGGGCCGAAGAGAACTACAAGGGATCACTAAACATGTACCTGAAAGCCGGTTTCAAGGTCCACCGCCAACTGGATCGCTTCGCAATAGTTCGAAAACAGCTGTAAGATCTAGAGGACAGTCGTCATGACGAGGCTATCGATCCCAAGTCCCTTACGGTGCATCTTTTTCGGAATCCTGCCTGTTATCTTGAATCCGGTTTTTTCATAGACATGGATCGCGCGAGGATTATTCGCGAAAACCTCCAGTTGAATCGTCTCGAGTCCCGCCTTGCGGCTCTCGCGAACAAGGGTCCGCATCATCTGCAACCCTATTCCAAGATCACGGTAATTCTTTGAGATCGCTATCCCCAGGTTCCCGTGATGCCAAGTATCATCATAGGAGCCGCGTGTAACGGAACCATTTCCTTCAAGATGTCCCCGGACCTCCGCGACCACGCTGATGATGCGCTCAGCTTCGATTCCAACTAGTTGTCTAGCGAGCCATTCTGACTCTTCTTCTCTCGTCTGTTTTCTGTCCGCCATTATCCCTAGGTTCAGGTGGCGATCCTTCTCGCCAACAAGGTCGTTGATGAAGCGGACGCAGTCGTCAAGATCCTCCCACTTCAACGTCCGAAGAGTAACCTCTTCCCTGTTTGACGCCTTGAACTGGCGGTAGATCTTTCCAGTTTTCATCTTCATGGATTCTAGTTCAGGGTCCACGTGGTTCCCTTGGTAGGCAGGCGGACTTTGCATAGGTCTTTGATGAACAGCTCGTAGAGTTGCGGCTGCTCAGTATGAATCGGGACAAGGGTCTTGGGACTGACTTTCTCAATTGTCTCGCGGATCTCCGTCGGCATCATATGGCCTGAGCTATGGATCTGATACATTGGCAGCCCAAAATGATTCAGCCAGTTCACGAACCGCTCATGATCGATCTCCATTTCCTCGTTGAAAGGCTCCGAGCTACTGTTGATGAACGCGCCGCCCGCGTCCGGTTTGATGTCCAAAACCTCGTTCATATCATACGAGCTAGCGGCCAGGACGAATTTGTTCTGGTTGTCTTTCAGATCCTTTGACTGCTTCACGTTACCGTTTTTCATGACGTCTTTTTCCCAGGTGAAGTACGTCTTCTTCACTTTCTGGTAGATGACTATACCGGGATCCTGAGAAGGGTTCGGGACGCTGAGGTGTTTGTCTCCTTGCAATGCCAGCAGGAGAGAGGCCTGTTTCAGGGAAACGGCTAGAGTTCGATTGTTCTTCCTTGCGAGGTCGTAGAAAGTTCTCAACCGATCGACGTCTGCGTTCGAGAAATTTGCCAATACTAGGCCTTTCGTTTTCCGAATTACATGTTCTACTTTCTCGAGTACTCCCGCTTCCGATTGCAGGTCTCCCCTAACCAGGTTTGTGCCCTCGCAAAGAAACATCTCGGGGCTCGAGGTTCTTGCTCTTTCAACGAAATCATGCGTCATGTCGGCTCTCGGTCCATGCACCCGAAAGTCTCCACTGTACGCCATTGTCCCGATCGAGGTGTGGACCAGAAATCCGTAGGACCCTGGCATGCTATGATCGACATGGATCGGCTCGACCTCGATGCCGCCCATCTTGACCCTGTCACCTGTCCTGAACGTCTTAAACTGGATATCCTGAAGATTGTTCTCAAAGCCGGCTTGACGGGTCTTTGAGAGGGCTTCAAGGACCGTTTTCGTTGTCTCGCCACAGTGGACCGGGATTTGCCGGTTGAGAAGTGAGAGAGACATCGAATGGTCGATGTGCGCATGGCTCAGAAAGACGGCATCCGCCGACTTCTCTTCTTCGCCGCCTTTGTACATGCCCGCAACGTCGGGGATTATGCCTAGGCTGATGAGTCCGGTTTCGTTTCTCGGCTGGAGAAAGGGTTCGGAAAAGAAACGTCCTCTCTCACTGAGGCTCATTCCGAAGTCTAGAATGATCCTTGCGTCTCCGTCGCGGACGAGGATCATGTTGCCTCCGATCTCAGCTGCTCCGCCATAGAATGTGATTTCGACCATTAGGCCCGCTCCGTGACCTTGCATTGGGCGCGATTATAGGGCTTCAGGAGCTTCTTCGAGGATGCGCTTGGACCTGGAGAAGATACTTGGACCCGTTCTTCGAGTCCTTTCGAACATTGACCCTGTCTCCGGATCTTACCGATCTCAGCTTGATGTAATAGTGCGAGTGGGGCTCGTCGGGTCCTCTGCACGAGCAGGGATACGATTCAACCATGACTCTTCGAGAGTGGCCGTTCTGAACCATCTGGAACCTCTTACCCTTGTCTGGGAAGAAGTCGAGTCTATCCTTCAACACGAGAAAATAGCCTTCTCGCTCTTCTTCCGAGGTGATCTTCTTCGAGTAAACGTCCTTCGCTCTCATTTCGCTAGCGCTCCTCTTCGCAGGATCTGCTTGCCGGATAGCTTTTCAACCCGGGTCTGCGAGAGCATACCTGATTCGGTATCATGGTCGATCTGATCCAGTGGGTAATCAGTTTTTTCTCAGCCCACCCTACCGGTCTCGTCGCCACACTAATCTTCGTCTTTGTAGTCAGCATCGCGGGTAACATCATCCCGTTTTTTCCGACTCCATATCTACTTGTAGTAATTTCTATCGCCATCGGTCCCACTTATGAGGGAATCGGAATAATACAGATTGCAGCTATAGCCGCTCTAGGTGCCGCATCGGGAAAACTAGTAAGCTACGGTCTTGGCTATGGAGCCCGGAGAGCTATAGGCAAACAGGAAAGATTCGACTCTCTCAGAAAACTTCTTGGAGGCAGCACCTTTCTCGTCGGAGTCCTTTTCGCAGCCTCACCATTGGTCGACGCGGCGTTCATACCAATGGGTATCATCAGATATAGCCCCCCGAAAACTTATCTCGCGCTCTACGCAGGAAAATTCATCTGGATTCTGACGGTCCTCTATCTAGCCAGACAGTCGAGCCAGGTTGTTGACCAGTTTCTCGGAGAAAACGTGTACGCATCAGTTGTCTCGGGAGCTGTCGTTCTTTCGACTGCGTACCTGATCATCAGCGTGGATTGGGAGAAGAGACTCTTGGGACATAAGGACAGCTTGAGAAGTAGATTATTGAACAGGCTTCGAGGCGTTTTCTCGAAAGAGAACAGAACCGAGGGACAGAAACCAGGTCCGGATGGCCCGGCTTAGGCGAGAAGTCATGAGACGCGATCGCTCAAGGACAATTTCCAGAGTTGGACTCCTTATGGCTCTGGCTGTTTTGCTTCCTCTCTCGATCTCAACTTCTCAAGTCTACGGGGCCTCTTACAATATGACCTATGGTCTTGGCTATACAGGCGTCCCTTTCGCCGGTGGCGTGATTATCATGACAAGTAACTTGACCAATACAGGTCAGTTGACTGTAAGAATAACAGGCATCTCCTTCTCTACAGACTTTTCATCCAATGGAACTTTCGTAGACCGTTCATCCTCGTACCCATTCAACATCACAACCGGGACCAGCAAGCAAGTCAATACTCCCGTCACAATTCCGATGGATGCCGCGACAGGAAATCACGTTGTGACGGCAACGGCATCTTGGCGGTATGCCAACGCGACAGGCTGGTTCAACGCTCCCTCAGTCTCAGTGAGCAAGACGGTAATGGTATCTCAGACAATCGATTCCTTCTTCGCTGGAATGCTGACGCTTCTGTTGATCGCGCTTGGAGTTGTGGCGGTTATAGTTGTCTTAGTTGTCTTCCTCGTTGTCAGGCGTGGACGGAAGAAGGCAGGCACTCCTGCCAGTCCACAGACTGGCCAGGCACCAGCCCCATCGCATTAGTCTCATGATTCTCGATTTTTTCTGGCCTGAAACGACTCTAAATTCGCAAGACCCTTTAACCGAGGGCTAGCTTCCGCTCAAACGGTGCGTTATCATTGAGCGCCGCAAAACTGCAACGTCTGATGCAAGCTCTCCAGTCCCTCAACATCGATGAGGAAAAAGGAATCATCACCGCGTACGACGAGCGATTTCTCTTCATTCCTGTAGGGTTGATTCATTCTATCGAGGATCGTTTGACCCAGAGCTTTGGGCCCGTTACCGCTACGAGTTTTCAGTATGAGATCGGGAAGCAGGGAGGTGCACAGTACATGAACATCGGCAAGAAATCCGGTTTTGACTTTCGAAAATCGGGGGGTCTTGATCAGATGGCGGATCGGTTAGGCACTCTCAGTGGTTGGGGAAAAGTTTCGATTGTCAACTTCGATCTCGCGAAGAGAGTTGCCAGGATTCGCTGGACGAACGGAGTCTCGGTGAGAAACAACAAAGGTAAGGCCCCAGTCTGTCACTTTGGACGAGGAGTCCTGACTGGAGCAATGGAGGTTGCCTTTGGCAGGAAGTGCGAATCTCTAGAAGTATCCTGTCAAGGACAAGGAGATCCATTCTGCGAGGCAGTTATTGGCGAGCCCTCGGAAATCACGAGGCTCGCGGAAGGAAGAAAGAGAAAACGCGACCTAGCGGCCTAAACTCGACAACGAAACCTTCAGAAGCCTATCTAGACCATGGAAAGACTGATCCCGATACTTCTCGCCCTGGTCAGTGATCTTGTAGACTCTTCTACTTCGTCGCGTCGGCGAGACCCATTCTCCAGAAACCAGTTTCCTATCTTCCAACTCATACAACAACGGATACAACGTGCCAGCGCCGATGTTGGCACCAGTCTTGACTTTTAGTTCACGCATTAATTCGTAACCATGTTTTCCGCCGTCGTTCAGTAGTGAAAGAACGAACAGGTCAAGAAAGCTCTTGACCATACGATCGTTGACAGCTTTTGTCATGGTTTTTTGCCGGAACTATCGAATTTCGATATTATCGAATTTCAATACATAACCCCTTCTTAATAGCCTATCGCAATCAATCCACTAGTTCAGGTAGATTTGACAAAAGAAGTGGCCTACCAGGGGCTGCGGTGCACCGACTGCCACACAATTTACTCGAAGGCTGAGATCGTCCAGAGATGTTCGAAATGCAACGGGTTACTGGATACCATAATAAATCCTGAGATTCTCGCCGAGATCTCGAAAGACAATCTAGACCACACGCCCTCGATGTGGAGATTTCGAGACTTTCTTCCTGTGAATCCGGGCTATCGGATCATTTCTGCGGGGGAGGGGAACACCCCGCTTCGAAAGCTCAACTCGTTCAAGGGAAACGCCTGGGTAAAGGACGAGACGAGAAATCCTACGGGGACGTTCAAGGATCGAGGAGCATCATCTGCGGTCACTGCTCTTTCCGCATTGGGAGTCAAGGATCTTGCTTTAGCATCAGAGGGAAACGCAGGCTGCTCTTTCGCGTTATACTCGCAAATCGCGAACATTGGTTGCACGGTATTCTTGCCTCGCGATGCGAACCCGGCGAAGATCGAGCTTTCACGAAAGCTCGGTGCCACCGTTACTCCCGTCGAGGGCTCAATAGCAGACGCTGGACGGAGAGCTGAAGCTATGGTCAAAACCGGTGGAGAATACAATGCCTCTACAGCTCTGAATCCTTTCCGTCACGATGGCAAGGGAACCATGGCCCTCGAGATCTGCGAGCAGATGGGCTGGCAGAGTCCCGACTGGGTCGTCTATCCAATCGGGGGCGGCGTCGGACTAATTGGAATGTGGAAAATGTTCGGTCTACTGCAGAAAATCGGTTGGGTCGA
>CAYRXJ010000037.1:0-11501 GCA_964428235.1 uncultured Candidatus Bathyarchaeia archaeon
TTGCGGTAAGGAAATCCTGAGCGATAACCAGATTGTCAGGACCCCGAGAGGAAAGATGGTCGGCGAGGAGTGCGACATAGACACCTATGTTGATGTTCCCTTGGCATGAAGAGGAAACGAGCCCATGGACCCAATCATCACCCTGGCGGTTGGCGGTATTCTTGCTGGTGCGATGGTCACGCTGATGATTGTCCTCAAGACCCGCTATCCAGTAGGCTCGCAACAGAAAATGCCTGTTCTTCACGTCCGAAAGTCTAGGACGGTTTCTCGGGCTCGCAGCAGAAGAACAGCTTCTTCCTCTAAGACAAGAAGGCTAACAGCTTCGAGTCCATCGAGGCGGAGACCCTCTAAGACAAAGACCGTCGACACCTCAGTCGTACCCAGCGAAGCTCTAGGGAATATCTCCGCGACGACGACCATTGCTCTCCAAGCATGCCCCTCCTGTGGACTTCAAGCGCCGGGAAGTTTGCTTGATGAGCACTTCCTGGGAAGCCCATCTCACCGGAACGGTCCCCCGAAAGCGGACAGTATTGTTGCTGTCCAGGCGAAGGTCGAAGGTGAAACTGAAGAGGCGGATTCGAAGCAGTCTGTAAGAGACCTCTTACAGATTCTTGTTCCGCCGAGAGCGTTTGGCCGCCGTCACGCACAGCGATCAGTAAGCCCGATCTCACCTATCTTAGGCAGAGTTGGATCGCAGCCAGGAAAGTACTAACAGACTCAGCCGGTTTCCATCGGTCGGAATTGTCTGCGGTCTAGTGTGGAATCTCTAACGGGATCAATGTTGGCTCTGGTTTTGGAAAAGCGGTCTGGTGACGCAGATAGGCGGAAGGGTCCCGCAAGCGTTTCTTCTCACACAGTTTCTCGAGGAACTTTATCCCTTTTCCGAGTGGGTCGAGGGGCTTCATGTCCAAGTAGCCTGCTTCGATAGCGCCCCGGAGAATCTCTTCTCCCCTAGGGCTTCGCGTAATCACGGTACTCCATCCTTGAACTGAACCTATCGCTCCCACAGCGATATCGGCAAGCTCGGCAGAATAGTCGACACAGGCGTTGCATTCTTCGCGCGCCGCGCCCGCCAGTGCTTCTACTGGTTCATCGATCGCGAGCTTGTCGCCGGTGTAGACGAGGAGCCTGTTCTTCTTGATGTTGACCTTCGTAACATTTCTGAGGTCGATTCCTCTTTTGCCTTGGACATAGTCTACCATCATCTTCTGATAATCGAACACCTTCGAGCAGAACAGCCCGATCGTGAAGACGAGGTTCCGTGAGAGTTTCGGGGCGGCTATCCAGTGAGTGCTCATCCGCCAGTTCCCCTGAAGCTCGCAAGGCAGCCCAACGAGCGCTATTCGTTCTTCCTGGAAGCTAACAGTCGACCTGTTCGGAATCGCCACTTCGGCGAGTTCGCCCACCTGGCCTCCTGGCGTGTAACGGGATCCGGCGTGGTTCACCAAGTCCGCTTTCGTCCGAGCGATCTGTGGTTCAGGGCTCCACGGCTTTGCCGATGTCAGTCCTGAGTTGACGGCGTAATCGATTATTTTTCGATCAAGCGCGTACAATAGGATAGAGCTGACGGCGCCGCCGTCTTGTGCCCTCTTCACAATGTCTGGGTCTTTCGATCTGACGGAATATGCTCCTTCGTGAATTCCGAGAATTGCTTCTTCCGGTGTGCGTGATCGCCCGAAGACTCTCTCTTCTATCTCTGCGACCGGCAGTTCGATCCTGGGGCAGCTGTAATAGCAAACTTGGCAGGCAGCGCATGTCCCGCGCATTACTGGTTCTTCTTTTTCGCTGTGGAAGAGGATGTCGATGGGGCATGAGGCGATGCATGCTCCGCAGTACATGCAGAGGTTCTTGTTGACGACCTCTTGGATCAGGTTTCCGAAAATCTTGAGTTTTATCGGGCGGGCTTTCCAGCCTTCACCCTCGACAGTCGATTTGAGTGGAGTTGCCTGTGGCACAGCAGGTGTTGGTGGGGGAGTGGCGGTCTGTCCTGACATTGGTTATTCCTCGTCTCGTGGGACTTGTGAGGCTCCGCCGATCGTGTCTACGCTGAAGACATACTTGTCGTCTTTCTTGACGGGAGGCTTCGCGAGTCTCTCGGGACTCCAGAGAAGCCGGTCCCGAGTGTACTCGGCAATATCGTATTCGACGGTTTCTTCGAGCGCGAATTCTGGGCAGTAGTCGGTGCAGAAGTGGCAGAAGCAGCATCGGCCATAGAAGTACTGAGGATACCATCTCTGACCGCGCGGGACGATCGTGATACACTTCTCGGGACATATCCAGGCGCAGATTCCACAGCCGGTGCACCTGTCGAGATGTAGGAGGTGTCGTCCGCGGTATCCTTTCTCGACAGCGTATCGTTGTTCTGGAAATCGGAGGGTGTAGGGTCGATGGAAGAGATGACGGATGCCGGTTAGATATGCGACTGAGATGTCGAATGCCGCCTTTGCCTTGCCGATGATCGGGGCCATGGTTCTCTACCTGTCGGCCTCCACCGGCCAATAGTCAATGCTCCACCAAGACGTTGGCATGTCCGCAAGGCGATTTCCAAGCAGAACCGCTGGGATGGCGGCCATATTGCGATAGGATCCTGTAATGTATCGGGCGCGGTATGGCTTGTCCCCTCCCGCACCTATGAGATAGAAGCTGCACTCGCCACGCGCCGATTCGACACGGCCATAAGCAACTCCGCGAGGCAGGACAATCGGAGCCTTCTTTCTGATCGGTCCTGAGGGGATCTCCTTGACGATCTGCCGGATCATTTTGCAGCTCTCGCGCATCTCATCCATGTGGACCATTGCCCTGCTGAACGAGTCGCCATCAGGCCTTGTTGAGACCTCAAAGTCAAGATCGGGGTAGGCGGCGTAGGGTTCGTCTTTTCGGAGGTCGGAATCGACCCCTGAGCCGCGGAGTGTCGGTCCGGTGCACCCGAGTTTTATCGCGTCGCTCTTTGATAGGATTCCGATTCCTTTTGCTCTCGAGGTGAAGAGTGGGTTGTGGAAGAATATGCGATCGTATTCTTTCAATCGCTTTTCGAAGTATTCTGTTCTCTTGACGGCTTCGGCAGCGAAGCCTGGTGGAAGGTCTCGGCGTACGCCTCCTGGAACCAGATATGAATAGGTGATTCTGGCACCGGTCAGTTTCTCGGCGAGATCAATGAACAGTTCCCTGTCGCCGAGGGGCCACATGAACATGGTCGTGTGGCCGAGGAATACTCCGTAGATGGAGAGCCAGTAAAGATGGCTCATGATCCTGTTCATCTCGTTCAGGAGGGTCCGAAGGTACTGGCCTCTGGGAGGAACCTCGACTTCCTGAATCTCTTCTATTGATCGCACCCAGGCGTGATTGAGATTTGATGCGTCAATGATGGAGGGTCTCTCGATAACCGGGATGCTTTTGATGATGTTCCTTAGCTCGATGATCTTCTCGATTCCTCTGTGAACGTAGCCGGGATCAGCGGCCACCCTGACGATGATGTCACCGTCGACTTCGACTATCAAGCGCATGTGTCCTGAGCCCGAGTGCTGTGGACCGACGCTCAGTGTGAGAGTCTGGCCGCCAGACTCTGAAGTCTCTGTGGACTCGACAGTCGTTAGGGGAACAGGTTTTGCCGGCTCTGTCATTTCGGACCCTAATCCGTCGGGAACCGTATTTCCTTCCGCATCGGAGGAGGGCCATCCCAGTTATCATTCAAGAACAGTTTTTCCAGTCTCGGATGACCGTCGAACTGGATTCCGAACATCTCGAAGCTTTCTCTCTCGAAGTTCTCGACTCCAGGCCAGACTGAGATGAGTGAGCCGACCTTGGGAGCGTTGCGTGGAACCGATTCTTTGAGATCTAGAACGAGATCACGCATCTCTTTGATGCTGATCGATGATACGTGGTAGACTATTTCGAACCGGTTCTCCTGGTTGTAGTCGACGGCAGATACGCCGTTGGGATGATCGAAGCCCAGTTTGTCTCTGAGAAACATTCCCACGTCTTTGATCTTTTCGGGTGTGACTGTTACTTCGAGTCTTGCTTTTCGTTTGATGTTTGTCTCTTTGATGTCATTTGGAAAGGTGTCTTTCAGGGTTCGTAAGAGTTCATTCTCTCTCTCGAGGGAGAGGCTCATCCTTGCTCGTACACCTTTGATCTCCGTATCTTTTCCTGGAGCATGATGATTGCTTGCTCCAGCGCCTCGGGCCGTGGTGGACAGCCGGGGACGTAGACGTCAACGGGGACAAACTCGTGCGCGCCATTCACGATGCTGTAAGAGTCATGGAACAATCCTCCTGACATCGCGCAGTCTCCCATCGCGATAACGTATCGAGGTAGGGCCATCTGATCATAGATCATTCGCAAACGCTTCGCCATTTTCTTTGTGATAGTTCCCTCGATCACCATGAGATCGGATTGTCGTAGAGATCCTATCGGTAGGACTCCGAATCGTTCAAGATCGTGTCTTGCACCGCTGGCGGCGCCGAACTCTGCGCTGCAGCAGGCGGTGGTAATGTTGACTGGCCAGAGGCTGTACATTCGGGCCCAGTTGATCACGTTCCGGATCGGCTCGGTGTCAACTACGCGCTTGACAAGGTCGCTTACTTTGCCAACCCAGATGCTCAGGCCTTCCGCGAGGGTTGCCACAGGGTCTTCTTGCTGAGCTGTCCTCTGGGCCGACAATTGCTTCTCAACAATAGCTTTGTCTTGTTTTACCTATTTATCCGCATCTTCACGACTGTAACCCCTACACGTCAGTAGCCCATAAGGACGAGACTCATTGGTGAGGCTTTGTTCACTTTTCAGGTTTCTTCTTGTAAGCCGCGGTTCGGTATTGTGCTGGGTCGAACAAGGGCTCTTTTTCTCTCGGGGTCTTCTTGAAGCTCTCTGAGATCAATAACTGGAATCCCTCTAGGGCGTTGTCGATTACGCCTTTGAGTTCTTCTCCAGCGGAGATGTCGTGTGTGACGGCGCCTCGCTGGTTGACGATCTTGGATTTTCTGAGAACTTTTGCCATATCTGCTTCCGCGAATCCGCAGAGCCTCATGAGACTGATCAGGTAGAGAGAGGTCTTTCCTTCAAGCGATTCCTTGGATGCGCCGATGAGCTTTGCGAGCTCGGCCCGGTATATGTGCCCCTGCTTTGAGATCGCCTTCTCAACCAAGTCGTCTAGTATTGGGACTGGAACCCGGACGAGAATGGCCACCTGGAACACCTAGTTAGCGAGAGCGAAACGCCTGAGTACGACTTGGAAGATAAGTTAACGGGTAGAAAAAAGAGACTGGCACGTAGCCTCGATTATTCTCGATCCACGATGAAAGAACGTCGAAAAAAGTCGAGGGGTGAAGTTAATAGCCTAAACTTGCCATTTCTATCCCGGGCCCAAACCCGGGCTCAGATGGTCGAAGAAAAAAATGCCCAAGCTTGAAACAACATGCTTGCTAGAGAACTTTCGGCGATTCATGATCACCAGCACCTGCCGATCCTTCATCCCGAACGATTACGGCGTGGACTATTCGATCTTCCCGGAACGATCGCGCGATCTAGGAACAATGTACGTGGAGGCCGAGGACAAAGTAACCCTTGGAAAAGTCAACGATATCACATTTGTCCGCGTCAGCTATGTTCTCGGGATCATCTACAACTCGAAGAGCGGCCATACCCAGCTCAAATGGCGCCACGTGCGTGAAGAACAGGGAAAACTCAGCGGCGAGGCAAGCACGAATACAATGGTGAACTTGTACGAGGCCGGAGCTCTAGACAAGAGCTTCATCAGGACAATCGCCGCCCAGATTCCTCACTGAGATCACAACATCCCAACCTACCCATCTGCTTCTTTGTCGGCTCTGTGAAAGAATCGCGGTTCCAAACTACGGTCCGCTCTACGCGAATATCAGGACAGTTACAATATGCTTTATCTCGACAACGCAGAGCGGAGAATCCGAAGAGCCTTGCTGCCGAAATCTTTCGAGACTGGAATCGACGCCGTGGACAAGGTCTTGCCAAAGGGTATTCCACGGAACAGTCTCACGATCATCGCAGGCGATCTCGGCACTGGAAAATCTGTCTTGATGCAGCAGTTGTTGTACAGTATGCTGAAGGTCGAGAAGGAACCTTGCATTTACATGAATTTCGAGGGCCCCGCGATCGCGTTGCAGCAGGACATGGAATCGTTCGGCTGGAACATCGACAAGTATCTCGAGTCTGGCCAGCTACGGTTTCTGGACTGTTTCTCTTTCCGTATGGAGGCAAATAATCATCCGTCGAACCATTCGCATGTTGTCAAGGATCCGAAGGATCTTCACTCTGTGACGAGCGGGTTGTTCACTATGATGGAGGAGATGCAGATGAAGGGACGCGGAGCGGTCTTTGTCGACTCTCTGACTGAGATGTTTACTCTTGTCCAGGAGGAGAGACCCTTGGTCTTTCACATGCTGGATGGTGTAAAATCGTGGAGGGCCAAAGGACCCAAAGAACGTCTTGTCCCGTTCTTCTGCTCGCACCACACGCCCTTGCGAGCCTACGCGGACTTGGACGATCTATTGTTCTATGTTGTTGATGGGATCGTGGATGTCCGTTTCAATCCGGGTTTCGCTGATAGAGGCTTGCTGGTGAAACAGTTTCGGATAAGGAAGATGAAGGGTGCTCCGCACGAGACGTACTGGGTGACGTTCCAGGTTACGCCCGCGGGCATTGTTGAGGTTCCACTACCGGTTCCGGTACTTACGACTGAGAAGAAGCGTACTAGTAAGAAGAAGTAGAGCGCGAAGGAGCTTCTGGACTGGAAGGCCTAGACTAGTGCCTAGCGCGCATCATCCTCAGGCTCATCACGAGAACTCGTATTCTGTTCCGCCTAGCCATCTGGTGGAGCATAGTGGAGGGTCGAAGATCAAGGTTCCTTACTCGAAGAACCCTGTGTTTGTGGCAGAGGGTTATAGTCCACCTGTTGTGGCGGGCCGGAACTTTGAGTATGAGACTACGCCGCAGAACGCTGCCTACTGGCAGGCCCTAACCCTCGCTTACCGCCAGTATCTGAAGAAGGAAGCTGATACGCGGGGTATTGATCTGCGCCTGCTGCTCGACGAGCGACGGTTGGGCGCGTTTCACTGTGTTGGCTGTGGGAAGCCGATGGTTATGCGGGAGTTGTTTTCGAACGGTGATCGGGTCTACCAGTGCGTGAACGGGGACTGTGTGAAACGGATCATACGGTACCAGTATTCAGCGCACTCCGGACGCGTCAGTGAAGTCGCATAGCGTCTCTTCCCTATACGAAATCCACAACCGGACAGCCCAAAGAAATCTGGGTAATGACGGAGAAAATCGCGCATTTTGTGCCCTGTTCTCGTTTCTGGGAGGGGGTGCGAACAAACCGGTATGTTTCACGTGGAAGAACTCGAGTTTTCGCAGAGCCATCCAGGCTGACTATAGCCCCTGATCAACCAGACAAGCCCATTCTCGCTGCCAGACAGCGAGACACTAGAAAATACCGGGGGATTGCGCTCAAAAATCTTGAGTGACGCAAACAAGCCTTTCCAGGAGGTGGCGGTCTAGCGCATGTGGGATATGCTGTGGGGCTGGATTTTCAATAGGACCCTTTTTTCGCCCGGTTTCCGGCCTGCGTACTTGTCTCTTCCACGGTACTTCTTCTCCATCTTGTCAATGTGATCCTCCGCAGCTTGGCCCGTTACTTCCTCGATGACCTTTCCACGGATCATCACGAGCTTGTACGGATTGCCCTGTTCGGTTATCGCCATGGCGACTTGCGGGTTCTTCCTGATATTACGGTGCTTGACACGACCCACCGCGGTGTTGATGATAATGTAGTGCCCCTCTGTATCAACCCATGTCGGAGTCACCTGCGGAGTCCCGTCGGGATTAACAGTTGCGAGAAAGATGAAGTTCTTGCCCTCCAAGATCTTCCTAGCATCATCATCCAGCTTTGTCATACACAGAACCTCTATCGGTCTGATTAGGTGTTCTGGTTTTATCGGTTTCTAGGATACGTACCCCTCGGCTCAGGTTCGAAGTTACGTGATACTTTAGTCCCGTCCAGGTTCTCGTTCGACAGGTTCTGTATTCCAGCAGGAAGCCCAGACAGGTGCTACAAGCGAGAACGACTAGATACGCTGTTCTCTTTCTCTTTTTCGCTCTTGCAATCGGAATGTCAAGCATACCACGAGTTCACGCTCCCGTAGCTGGACCTCCTACATACGCTCTCGTTCCAGTGCCCTTCATTTCTCAAGAAGGGCTCGCGATGAACCTGGTCCTCAGTGTTACTAACGCACAGCCGAGCACAACGTACCAGTTCCTGTTCTTTGTGCGTGATCCCGCAACAAAACAGTGGAATTCGACAGTCCAGAGTTACACGACCTTTCCGGGCCAGACTCAGTTCGGAATAGTCATCGCCTATCCGAGCGCATCCTTTGTTAGTAATGGAAGAAATGATCTTGTTGGCCAATACGTGGGCTGGGTCAGCCAGGTCTCACCTCCCCCAACCGGTAACCCTGTCGCAGTGACCCCGAACGGATTCTACTTCATTCTAACAGATGCAACGGAGTATCAGAGAACCCAGACGGTCTCGATCAGAGCTAGCGGCTACAACCCCTCCGAGCCTGCAACCATAGTCATCAGGACGCAGACCACCTCGACTGTTGTCCTTAACGTCACCACTACCGCGTCCTCAAACGGAATTGTAACTGGATCATGGAAGATTCCGCGAAACGCAGTGCTAGACAACTACGTCGTATCAGTCACGGGCAAGAACACTGCGAAGAACCCTGCTGACGCCCAAGGATTCGTCGTTAGAGCGGCTTCAATGACGATTCCCTCGCTCGCTTCCATCAAGACATCCTACGAGAGAACCGAGACAATGGATTTCTCCTTTACCGCAAAGTATCCCGACGGCCAGTTCGCCAACACAGGAACAGCTCTGATAAATCTCACAAGCACAAGCGGAAACAGTGTCTCACTCACAGCAATTTACTACAGCGCATCGCAGACCTTCAACGCGACCTACAAGACCTTCTCTGACAACTCAACAGGCACCTGGACAGCAACCCTAACAGTCAATGGGTATGATGACGGTTTCGGAAACACTGGCCCCGCGACGGCAATCACCAATTCACCACAGCTTACACCCGCAACTTTCATCATCACCGTAATCTCAAAGAACTATTTCGCGATAGCAGAACAGATCAAGTTCAACGCGACAATCCAGTATCCTGACCTCACAACTCTCACATCCGGCAACGTGGCCGCGTTCCTAGTCTTCTCAGGGGGAGGACACAACGACACAATGTTCGTTGTTTATGACTCAACGATCAACTACTGGGTAGGAACGTACACCCCAGGTGTCGAACCAGGTGGTCTCTGGACAATGACCGTATCGGCAGCTGACTCTGCTTCTCCTCCCAATTCCGGAAAGGCGACAAAGACTATTCAGTTGCAGGACCGAGTGCCCGTATCGAGCTTCGTTGTAACCGGCCCAGCCCCACCCATTTTCACGTCAAATGTAATCAGTTTTGACGGAACCGCGAGCTATGACCCCGACGGAGTCATCGTCGGTTGGGCGTGGAACTTCGGGGACGGATCCACTGGATCTGGATCAACAATTACCCACAGCTATACAGTCAATGGAACGTACCTGGTGAAACTCAATGTCACCGACAACAGCGGCTCCACCAACCTCTCTACACTTTCCGTGATCATAAAGGACAGGCCACCTGTCGTTTCGATAACCCAATCCGCGACGGCCGCCACATCCGGACAGGAAGTTGTCATAACAATCACAGCTTCTGACCCCGACGGAACCATATCGAGCACTACGTTGGACTGGGGAGATGGCACAGTCGATGTGATTCCGGCCGCCTCAACGACAGCTATCCACACTTACTCGCTCGCGAACGGGGTTTCTTCGAAGACCTACACTGTTACGGTGACCGTTCATGACAATAGCGGTTCCGTGAGCTCGACAACTTCTAACCCGATAGTTGTCCAATCAATTCAGTCCAGCGGTAACAACAACGTATCATTCCCGCTCTACTACTTCGGAATCCTCGCCGCGCTAATCGCGCTGGCGCTAATCGGGGCGTTCCTGGCGCTCCGGAGACACAAGGTGACGCACGCCAAGTTGAAGATCGACCTGGAAGCAGTCAAGGCTGAGGCTGGTAGGATCGAGAACCAGGACTTCTTCCAGTCGGTGAAAGACCAGTTGAAGAAGGATAAAGAACCATGACCAAGGTAATAGCGGTCCACTCCTTCAAGGGAGGAACAGGAAAAACAACCCTCACCGCAAACCTAGCAGCCACAATGGCCAAGAATCACAGAGTAGGAGTCATGGACCTCGACCTTTCGGGTCCCGGATTGCACGTTCTCTTCGGCGTAAAGAAGAGCGAGATCAAAGCGACTCTCACAGACATATTTCTCGGCGACGCCAGTCCGTCAGACGTTGTCATCGATCTCACACAGCGGTTCAATCTGAAGAAGGGCGGGCTGTTCTTCTGCCCGGCAAGCAACAAAGTCGAAGATATGCTTCGCCTGTTGAAGTCAGGACTGGAAGTTGAGATCTTCCAAGACACCATACAGAAAGTTGGTGAGCAGAACAAACTCGACTATATCATAGTTGACACTCACCCTGGAGTGGAGAACGATACCGTTCTCGCTATGGGATGCTGCGACGCGCTCGTCCTTGTCTCTAGAGTTGATCAACAAGACCTCTTCGGAACAGCGGTTATGGTTCTTCTAGCCGAGACATTCGAGAAACCAACCTTTCTCACATTGAACATGGTTCCACCCGGCGTAAGGATCAAGGACGCGCAAAAAGTCGGCATGGAACTGTCTCAGCTGTTCCGGTCAAAATTCTTGCAGGCATTCGAGTTCCAGCTCGACGTTATCAACAACCTCAGCCGATCAGTCTTCGTAGTGGATAACCCCGACTCAGCTTTTGGAAAGAAAGTTAGCGAGGCAGTCGATACTCTCGAGAGGGAGCTATCAGGAGCGAAACAGATTGCAAACTAGCCCCAAGAAATCAACAGCATACGACCTCCGCCGGCTCGTGGGATCCGTAAACCAACTTCGGTTCATGGACAATAGAGGAGAGGTCGCTTTCTTCGGACAAAGAATGATCATCCTAAGACGAGACGTCATCAGGATAATGAGAGAAGCGCTTGAGAGACTCGTGGGAGAACAGGCGGCACCATTCTTGTCGTATTTGGCGAGCGGAATAGGTGTTCATGAGGGCAGCATATTCAGGGAAAGCATCGGGACGATAGGTCCCGAGAGCAGGCCACAGCTGGAGAATCTCGTACATTCGGCTCTTGAAGATACGAATCTTGGTCTCGGCAAGATCAAGATCAACACAATAGACTTTGACAAGAGCAACGCGAACATTACGATATCCAACTGTTTCGAGGCGACCGAGAACGGGCCCTCGGAAGTGCCGAACACCGACTGCAAGCGGGTGGTGCGGGAGATGGAGTTCGACGTCGCGGAGCTGGCGATCGTGACCTTCCTGGTCGCGAGAGCGC